>LDWW01000021.1 GCA_001045525.1 Chitinispirillum alkaliphilum
CCAGCAGAAGATCACAGCCGTACTGGTAATCGATGAAGCTCATTTGCTCAAGCCTGAAATCTTTGATGAAATCAGGCTGCTTCATAACAGCAGATTCGATTCATGCGATTACCTGGCTACTGCGCTTGTAGGTCAGCCTCCGCTCAGGAAGATGATTGCATACGCCAAGTATTTACCCCTGAAACAGAGAATATCTGTCACCTGCCATGGCCCGCAGCGTGGCCCTGGGCGGTCAGGACTACAAAGAATTCTGCTATTATTTTATTTTTTGCATTCAGAAAAATTTTATACAACATTAAACAAACTTAATATAGTAAGCTCACTTCCCATCATTTACAATCTTCTTTCAATACTTTTAAAAAATTCTTTTCAGCCTTTATTACCAGTTCACTAATTTGCACATTCAAAGGCCAACTATCAACAATAATTCTGCTCATTGAAAACACTTTATGGTCTACAGGGATATCTTTACCCAGTAATATGGATTTCATTTCCATTAATCGTTTTTTGAAATCAAACAATTGACTTTTGGGCACTCCCTCCAATTCAACTTTATCGTTAATCACATTGTCAATTGCAGCGATTGCTTGATTAATGTCTTTTACAACAGACTCATTTTTCATTCCAGTAAATCTCCTAAATATGGTACGAACTTTTGGATTTGGCCACCTTTTAATCCAATACCTTGGGGCAAAGCGTTACCTTCAATCAAAGTGCTTCCTTCGCGAATCTTCCATTGTTTTATTCCTGTCATTTGATTCCAATCGGGACGTAAAGCTATTGAATTTCTAGAAGCAGGAAATGTTTCAAATAGAAATCGTCCCCTTGCTTGTGCATTGATGCCATCAAAATAGCGTACACCGAATTCAGAAGAACTTGATTTTCGAACTTTAATTGTTCTAACATCAAAAGACTCTAAGATTTCTTTTCTGGCCTCGCGTGGAACACCTTGTTTTTTGAGATAGCTCGAAGCCTCTCTGACACCTGAATAGGTAGCACTTTTACGAGAAATATTACCAGCAACATTTGTATTTCCACTCTTTGCAGCAGCAACACCGCCTACAACCATCAACCCAACATTTATACCTGTAGCATATCTTTCACCTCTAACAACCCATTTGTCATAATTCCAACATCCATCTCTGAAACCATCTTGTGAAGCTGCAATAATAAGACCTAAAGATCCTTGCCATGTGTCGGTAATTCTTCCCCTTGCTTCGAGCTGTGCTAACCAAAATCGCTGTCTTTCTACTTCAAGCTTTCTTTTTTCACCTTGTACTCTTTCATAATCCCTTTTTATGCACTCAAAAGATAATAACCCATCGTCAGCAAAGAGATTTCTTGCTTCTGCCCAAGCAGAATAAAACCTAACTTCCCATTCACTTGGCACTGCGGCTATAAAAGATCCATCTGGTTTTAACCAATCAGGATCTTCCTCATTGCTAAAAGAAACATGATTCCAACTCTCCCTCCCATCCGGATCCACCAACCCCACCGGATTCCCCCGCACATACTCATACAAATTCAACCCATCCACCGGCCCCGCCGGATCCGCACTCAACCACCTCCCTAACCAAGCCGCATAGTACCTTGCTCCATAATAATACAACCCGGTTGCTTCATCCCGCTCTTTCCCGGTGTACCGATATTCTTTGAGTTTGACTTCTTTCTGGCTTGTTCCACAAGTAAAAGAAGTCCCTCCGTAGGGGAAGTACTCTTCATAGGAGATTAAAGCTCCTGTATCGTTAAGCTCAAGAGATGCACTTCCAAGATGATTCCCATACTGGTATCGGATCTTGTTTTTGTTCAAATCACTCGGTGAATCAGTCTCTCGCAAGAAGTCATCCTGCATCCAGTGATTAACAATAGCGATGCGGGATGTATCATCCATCACATGGTGATCGTACCGTTCTAATTTCAAAGAACTTGCAGTGTTGATACGCTTTATCTCAACACCACCAAGATAGATTTTTTCTATCACTACACCGTTGGCTACAGTAATCTTTCTGACCCGATTACCGCTGCCATCATAAATATAATACTCAGAATGTAATGCAGTGGGAAGATTATCGGGTGGGGAAAGCATTCCCCTAACGACAGCCAGCCAGAAGACTGTCTGTCTTTTCGTTACCCCTTCACAGGGGGGGCCTTCTGGCACGCGGGCACACTAAGGTTGGCGATTATTATAGCCTTTAGGAGTTTCTTCCGTTGCGCTTTGTGTGAACTGTTAGATATAAAATCAAGATCAAAAAGACCTCTGTAAGATCGCCGTGGCAGAATGGATATGCTGAGCGGGTTGACAGAGAGTGCCGGGAAGTAAACGATTACATGATTATTCTTGGACAATACCACCTGATACACGTTATGAGAAAAATTGAAAAGCACCATAATTTCCAGCGGCCACATCAGGGAATTGAGAACTGTGTCCCGATGGGTTTTAAATATCCTGATTCTCCCGGAACAATCGATAAAGTCGAATGTGAGGAGATGCTTGGTGGTATGCTGAAACACTATTATGTGAGACAGCCTGCCTGAAGCGTTTTTTCCTCTAACGACATATATTCAACATTGCTTTTTTCATAGCCATGCGATTGCTATATATGTTCTGCACCAATTTGTTGTTTCTGAACCTGAATTTTCAAAGAACGGATGAGTTTTTGGTATATACACTGTGCTTATATGGGTGTTTTCCCAGTGGTTTAGGATATTTTAGTTTTGCACCTTACACGATGTTTTTAAAAAAATTATGATATTCCTTTATTCCATAACACTTCACAAAAAACTCTGATAAGAAATTCCAACAAAGTAAGTTTTTTAATGTTCCTTGGTGAAAACCCAATATTATATGTAAACATCTCATTCACGACAGGGCTTGTCTTTTTTTGCAATCAAAGTATAACTAATTAGTAACAATAACATAACCACGTGGAAGTGCATAACTATCTCTGTCAGCACTAGAATATTAAGCTTAGTGTCACTAAAAATATTGAATCCCAATATATTCTCAATATTAAAGATTATCGGCGATAACTGATCGCAATTTGAAGGAACAAATACTGTAGTGAATAAACATGAAAAAAATGTTAGAATAGAAGAAATAAATAATGTTGAAACATTTACTCTTTTAAATTGAACTAGTGTTAAGTTGAGTAGTACTACGAACAATAGCAGGGGATGCCGATTGTATAATGGTGTTAACAAAATTTCATCAGTGAGACTAGCAACATATAATTGTAGTAGTAAGTAAACACATATAAAATAATTAATTCCTATAATCGATTTTTTCAAAAGATTTTCCGTTCCATAACTTATCGTTGCTGTGGCTGATACAACTTAAGAGAATCTCGTACTCGCTTTACCGCACCAAGTCCAACATTCCCAGGGCACCTATAACCCTTAAGTAACTCACTGTGACCACCCAATGTATCAATATCAAATTTGTCTTTCAGTTCTATGACAAGGTTTAATAATGACGTTTCCATGTTATTTGTTAATTTCCCATCTCCTCGAAAAAATTCAAAAACATTCAGCCATTCGGTATCCAAATCTGTCATCAATACAACACCTATTCTTCCTGTGTTTGCACGAGCAACATGAGAACCTAATATATCTATTGGACGTGCTTCATACACGTTTCCACTTGTATCAATTGCAAAGTGATATGGAATATCTGCATATACATCTTTTCTGCGAATATGACGATCAAATAAAGAAACATTTTGCGATCTATCTTGCAATTGTTGAATTGTTAAATAATTCACTTCATTTCCTGAATGGTGAACGATAATTGAATGATAATTGTCCTTTAAGCATCCACTAATCTTTGGCCACAATCTATTACCGTCGAGAATAGGTTCTTTTGCTCCCCATTCCTCTCTTGCAATTACTCTGAATTCATTCTCAGAATATTCCTCTGTAAAAAATGTATTAGCTTTTACATAGTTACTTTCAGATAATCTGTCCGAAAACGGTATATCATTCAGGTTCCAACTCTCCCTCCCATCCGGATCCACCAACCCCACCGGATTCCCCCGCACATACTCATACAAATTCAACCCATCCACCGGACCCGCCGGATCCGCACTCAACCACCTCCCGATCCAAGCACAATAGTACCTTGCTCCATAATAATACAACCCGGTCGCTTCATCCCGCTCTTTCCCGGTATACCGGTATTCTTTGAGTTTGACTTCTTTCTGGCTTGTTCCACAAGTAAAAGAAGTCCCTCCGTAGGGGAAGTACTCTTCATAGGAGATTAAAGCTCCTGTATCGTTAAGCTCAAGAGATGCACTTCCAAGATGATTCCCATACTGGTATCGGATCTTGTTTT
The DNA here is from genome assembly GCA_001045525.1 of Chitinispirillum alkaliphilum. Taxonomy (NCBI): domain Bacteria; kingdom Pseudomonadati; phylum Fibrobacterota; class Chitinispirillia; order Chitinispirillales; family Chitinispirillaceae; genus Chitinispirillum; species Chitinispirillum alkaliphilum. Next base: position 4,331 of record LDWW01000021.1, read on the forward strand.
TGTTCAAATCACTCGGTGAATCAGTCTCTCGCAAGAAGTCATCCTGCATCCAGTGATTAACAATAGCGATGCGGGATGTATCATCCATCACATGGTGATCGTACCGTTCCAATATCAAAGAGCTGCCGGTGCTGATACGCCTGATCTCAACACCACCAAGATAGATTTTCTCTATCTTTTCACCATTAGCAATAGTAATCTTTCTGACTCTGTTACCGCCACCATCATAAATATAATACTCAGAATGTAATGCAGTGGGAAGTTTCCGGGTGGGGAAAGCATTCCCCTAACGACAGCCAGCCAGAAGACTGTCTGTCTTTTCGTTACCCCTTCACAGGGGGGCCTCCTGGCACGCGGGCACACTAAGGTTGGCGATTACTATAGCCTTTAGGAGTTTCATCCGTTGCGCTTTATGTAAATTGTTAGAATATAAATCAAAAAGTTCTCTGTAAGATCGCCGTGGCAGAATGGTTACGCTGAACGGGTCGTCAGAGAGTGCCGGGAAGTACTTGATTACATGATTATTCTGGGACAATACCACCTGATACACGTTATGAGAAAAATTGAAAAGCACCATAATTTCCAAAGACCACACCAGGGAATCAGGAATTGTGTCCCGATGGGTTTTGAATATCCTGATTCTCCCGGAACAATCGATCATATTGAATGTGAAGAGATGCTTGGTGGTATGCTGAAACACTATTATGTGAAACAGGCTGCCTGAAAGTTTACTCCCCTCTGACAGAATATTCCACACTGCTATGTATAGCCTTGCGATTGCTATATATGTTCTGTGCTAATTTGCTGATTTTTAACCTGAGTTTTCATAGAACGGATGACTTTCAGATGTGTTTACAGGATCTACACGCCTGTATTTTCAGTGGTTTAGGACCATTTTGGTTTTTGCACCTTACATGAAACGATATCTGAACATGGATCTTCTAAAGGACATGATAATAGAAAAAGAAGTAGCTTAAAAACTGAAAGGGTAAACATAAAACCAAAACCGGAGAAAACTTAACAGAAAATAATGTGCGAAATATTCTTGACATTACCTGCCGCCATGGCGGCGAACTGGCCGGAATGCTCCTGGCTGCCGCCGCCCAACATGCAGATAAATTTTACGTTTTTATCAGCTAAGGCTTTTCGACTTTTTTTTATTATCCTTTATCACAAAAGAACTTATTTCTGCCGCAAGTATGAGAAAATATGGTAAATACTTTTCTGAGCTATGTGTAACAGAAAGCAATAGCATTATTACAAACAGCAAAAAGCAAACATCTACTACAAAACATCCATAATCAAGCATTTTTTTTAAGATTTCAGATAGGGTGTGACCTACTTCATTCTTTAAAGCTCGCATGAATATAGAAGAAAAAATTAACACTATAACTACACCTATATACGTAGCCCAAAGGTCATATTTTAGTAACAAGTAAATACTCATTATTTTCATTAAAATGTAAGTACTTTTTGCAATAAAATTCATTATTTACTCCGAATCTATATTCTGTATTTTGGGAATTGTTTTATCATAGTCGCTTTTAGTTGCTTCTTGTAAACCTCTGATTAGTATTTGAAGTCCAGCATTTTCATCCTCCCACATAGCCAGATATGACTCAAGTCCTTTGCTAACTGTGTTTTCAACAGAACCAATTATTGACATTGCTGTGATTGGTCCACTTATAGAAGTACCTAGTTTTTCCTTTAGAATGTACCCAAATGTCATTTTCCCTGTTATTTCAGCCAGATCAATTCCCATATTTTTAATCGCAAAATAAGCTCCTGCTGGTAATTGACTTATTGCAACAGATAAAGCTTCAGGGTTATCAACAGCAACACGTAATAAATAAACTAATGCACGAGTACCTTGTGAGATCATAGAGTGCTGCACAATAGATAAAACTCTAGCCCTTTCTCCTGCTAAACCAAACCCAGCCGCCCGAAATCGTAAATAATGAGCACAATTGATAGGAGTCTTAACAAACCCTTTTAAAAACCCTGAAGCTGTAAAACTAATGCGCATACCATCCGAAGCCTTATCCATCTCACTATTTGGATTGAGTCTATTCTCGTCATTCAAGTCATTAGAATACTCTGGAAGATTAGCTAGATATCCTATTGCTCCAAATGGGTTCATGAATTGTTCCATTTGATTTTGTAAATTTTCTGACTTTTTTGCTGCTTGGAAATCAGCTTCCGGCATTACAACACCCCTGCCATTTAGCATCCCAAGGACTTCCCTATTCCTTAAGTTCTGTTCATCTGCCAGTTCTTGCTCTTCAACCATCATTTCGTAATCCGTAGGCCTCCATTGGGCTGTATTATCACCTTGACAAAAAACAACACCCGCTAAACCTTCAAAATAAGCTACATCGTCTGAATTCCAACTCTCCCTCCCATCCGGATCCACCAACCCCACCGGATTCCCCCGCACATACTCATACAAATTCAACCCATCCACCGGCCCCGCCGGATCCGCACTCAGCCACCTTCCGATCCAGGCCGCATAGTACCTTGCTCCATAATAATACAACCCGGTCGCTTCATCCCGCTCTTTCCCGGTATACCGGTATTCCTTTAGTTTGACTTCTTTCTGGTTTGTTCCACAAGTAAAAGAAGTCCCTCCGTAGGGGAAGTACTCTTCATAGGAGATTAAAGCTCCTGTATCGTTAAGCTCAAGAGATGCACTTCCAAGATGATTCCCATACTGGTATCGGATCTTGTTTTTGTTCAAATCACTCGGTGAATCAGTCTCTCGCAAGAAGTCATCCTGCATCCAGTGATTAACAATAGCGATGCGGGATGTATCATCCATCACATGGTGATCGTACCGTTCCAATATCAAAGAGCTGCCGGTGCTAATACGCCTGATCTCAACACCACCAAAATAGATTTTCTCTATCTTTTCACCAGTGGCTACAGTAATCTTTCTGACCCGATTGCCGCCACCATCATAAATATAATACTCAGAATGTAATGCAGTGGGAAGTTTCCGGGTGGGGAAAGCATTCCCCTAACGACAGCCAGCCAGAAGACTGTCTGTCTTTTCGTTACCCCTTCACAGGGGGGCCTCCTGGCACGCGGGCTCACTAAGGTTGGCGATTATTATAGCCTTTAGGAGTTTCTTCCGTTGGGCTTTATGCAAATTGATAGAATATATAATCAAGACCAAAAAAAAACTCTGTAAGATCGCCGTGGCAGAATGGATATGCTGAACGGGGTCGTCAGAGAGTGTCGGAAGTATTTGATTACATGATTATTCTTGGAGAATTTCATTTACGACATGTTATGAGAAGAATTGAAAAGCACCATAACTTACAAAGGCCACACCAGGGAATCGGGAATTGTATACCGATGGGTTTTAAATACCCAAACTTCCCAGGAACAATCGATAAAGTCAAATGTAAGGAAATGCTTGCTGGTATGCTGAGACACTATTATGTGAAACAGGCTGTCTGAAGCGTTTTTTCCTCTAACGACATATATTCACCATTGCTTTTTTTGTAGCCTTGCGATTGCTATACATGTTCTGCGCTAATTTGTTGATTTTTAACCTGAATTTTCAAAGAACGGATGACTTTCAGATGTGTTTACAGGATCTACACGCCTGTATTTTTCAGCGGTTTAGGACCATTTTGGTTTTTGCACCTTACAGGGACTACTTAATATCTTAGATTCAATTCGTAAGTGCAACAGTGCAAATTCTTTCTGAAAAATTATATATATCCTGGATTTTTTCCCCATAAAGAGAAGTGAATCCGATTCCTGATAAAAATACGTCTTTGGGTGTTCTATATCCGAGGCATTTCCTTGGACGATTATTGAGTTTTTCCATAATTTTTATCATGTCATCATTCCTCAGATGCAATATTTCGCTGCCTTTAGGGACATATTGCCTGATTAGCCCATTAGTGTTTTCATTAAGACCTCTTTCATATGAACTGTATGGGTGTGCAAAATAAAACGTAGTATTGAGATCTACCATAACCTGTTCGTGACAGGCAAATTCTTTCCCATTGTCGCCTGTAATTGTAAGGACATAATCCTTAAATGGGAGTAATTGTTCTTTGACACATGCACCGACCAACTCAGAATCTTTTCTATTAACTACAGATAGTAGTGTAAAACGAGACTTTCGTTCTACAATGCTTACCAGTGCTCCCTTGTGGGATTTCCCAATAATCGTATAGATCTCCCAATCGCCTATACGCTCACGAGTTTCTACAACGGGTGGGCGATCATCGATAGATATTCTGTTCTTGATATGGCCACGATAGTTATATCCTGAACCATAGCGTTTTTTGCGTTTTCTGCTTGATTGGCGAAGGTGTTTGAAAAGTGAGCCGCCCGATGCTTTATCTTTCCAAATCATCTGGTAGATCGTTTCCACACTTATAAAAATATCATGTTCCAAACGCAGGTAATTCGATACTTGCTAAGGACTCCAATCCATCCTCAAATATGATTCAGCCAAATCCCTTTCTTGCTCAGTAATACGTGTGTTGCGGTGAGATGTATGGAGACGCTCGGAAGATAAGCTTTGCGCCTGTTTGAATCTATAACCTCGCTTACCTTTATTGCGCTTAATTTCACGAGATACTGTAGATGCTGAGCGATTTAGGAGGCGGCTGATTGCACGAATGCTAAATCCCTTTTTTAGTAGCTGGTAAATCATATATCTTTCTTCTAAGGCCAAATGCTGATAAAGGTTCATCAAACTACTCCAGTTAGTGGTTTGTACTATGCAGAACCAATATCGTATTTGGCCCTGTTTCTTGTCACACTAACTGTTGCACTAACAACTTGAATTCAGCCTTTTTCACATCAATGTTTTGTACATTAAACCGCGGTCAAGCACCTCCAATCATATCAAATGCATCCTTGATCTGAACAAGAACATCAGATATATCTTTTTGCTCATCTAGACTCCATATCCATTTTTCCTTTAACGCAAATTGAAGAGATTTTTGTGATTCCCTAAGAAACTCGGTGGCTGAACCAAAATAAAATTCTGTTGCATAAGCAATTGCAATAGACAAATTTCGGTTTCCTCGGGAGTTTGCTTTCTCCGCCAGAATTTGAAGAAATTCAAGTAATTCATCGTTGTCCTTAAGTTTCATATCCCCTCATTTATAGTCATTTCATGTAGAACCAATCGATCTTAACTCCTCCAGGTTGGGCAACAGCCTCCATTTTACCACCAGTGTTTGAGCCAATACCTGGAGCACTTCGAGTGATAATATCAGAACCTTGTTTGTAACTTCCTCCCATAATAAAACGATAACCCCCATTTGTACCTTGTGGCATTCCCATATCCTTTGCATATCCGGGATTATGGGCAGGATTTTTTAAAGACCAGAATTGAGGCGCTCTTGTATTCTGAAAACCAGTTGTTCCCGTTCTATAGAGTTGAGCACCACTTTTAACTTGATCTAAAGCAGTAATTGCTTCTGGACTCGTAGATTGAGTTGCTCTTCCATGTGCAGTTAATACACTCTTTGGGACAGTTTTACCCGGAACACCTCCATTTGACACAGGAACAGTCTTTATTTGGTTACCCGAACTACTCTTTGCAGCAGCAACACCGCCTACAACCATCAACCCAACATTTATACCTGTAGCATATCTTTCACCTCTAACAACCCATTTGTCATAATTCCAACATCCATCTCTGAAACCATCTTGTGAAGCTGCAATAATAAGACCTAAAGATCCTTGCCATGTGTCGGTAATTCTTCCCCTTGCTTCGAGCTGTGCTAACCAAAATCGCTGTCTTTCTACTTCAAGCTTTCTTTTTTCACCTTGTACTCTTTCATAATCCCTTTTTATGCACTCAAAAGATAATAACCCATCGTCAGCAAAGAGATTTCTTGCTTCTGCCCAAGCAGAATAAAACCTAACTTCCCATTCACTTGGCACTGCGGCTATAAAAGATCCATCTGGTTTTAACCAATCAGGATCTTCCTCATTGCTAAAAGAAAGATAATTCCTACTCTCCCTCCCATCCGGATCCAACAACCCCACCGGATTCCCCCGCACATACTCATACAAATTCAACCCATCCACCGGCCCCGCCGGATCCGCACTCAGCCACCTTCCGATCCAGGCCGCATAGTACCTTGCTCCATAATAATACAACCCGGTCGCTTCATCCCGCTCTTTCCCGGTATACCGGTATTCCTTTAGTTTGACTTCTTTCTGGTTTGTTCCACAAGTAAAAGAAGTCCCTCCGTAGGGGAAGTACTCTTCATAGGAGATTAAAGCTCCTGTATCGTTAAGCTCAAGAGATGCACTTCCAAGATGATTCCCATACTGGTATCGGATCTTGTTTTTGTTCAAATCACTCGGTGAATCAGTCTCTCGCAAGAAGTCATCCTGCATCCAGTGATTAACAATAGCGATGCGGGATGTATCATCCATCACATGGTGATCGTACCGTTCCAATATCAAAGAGCTGCCGGTGCTGATACGCCTGATCTCAACACCACCAAGATAGATTTTCTCTATCTTTTCACCATTAGCAATAGTAATCTTTCTGACTCTGTTACCGCCACCATCATAAATATAATACTCAGCATCATCAATGCCACCTGGGCGTTTTATAATCGTTGCTTTGGAGATGTTATCACGGTAATTCCAATTAATTTCGGCTAAATGCTCAAGTTCTGTGCAGTTTCCGTTAAGATCAAAATAGGATAGGATCGTTCCTGTCATTGTATCAGGAACAGCTCTGTTTGAACCGGAATCTACCTTTATGTTTCTGGTGAAACTTCGGGTACTATCAGATGCTAAATGCTGTATTCGGGTGAGATTGTTGCCTTTACCGTAACTGTAAGTTCTGGTGTAGTTTGCAAGAGCGTTAGCATCATTGATATTTGCCAGATGCTGATTAAACCACTCATCTCCGTGCTGAGGAGTGTTCTGGTTTAAACCCCTGTGCTCGCGACCGGTCGCCCGGGTTAATCGATAAAGTGCATCATATTCAAAAGTGCATTTCGGTACTACTTCCTGGCCTGCATGAAAAACTGTTTTAAACGAATCATCTATGATCTCTACAACATTCCCCACAGGATCGTACTCGTATTCGATGTCCTGAAGAAGCGCTGTGTTACCATTCTTTGCTGTTTTTAACGATATAAGCCGGAATGTCTTGTCATCATATTCATACTCGGTATGAGTGCCATTGCCGTAATCAATTCGCTCACGCTGACCCTTGGCATTGTGACTTATACCGGTTACAAATTCGGTGAATTCAGTTTCATTTTTAAGCTGAACTTTTACTTTATTGAGAAGGCCGGATTGGTGGAACACCGATTCGGTAACCGATTCATCAGGTTTTGTTTGCCGGATAACTCTTCCCAAGGCATCGTAATATGTGAATGTATCAAAATAATCACCCTCAACGGTATCAACATTCCAGTCAGCCTCTTTTGCATAGTCTGAAGGATCAAGTGCTCTGAGCTTATACCGTGATTTAGGCACCTCGCCCTTGAAAGTATATCGCTCAATGAGTGTATACCCTGCTTCATCATAGGTCTGGTACACATGCCCACGAAGGTTCAAAGCCTCTGCATCTGCTATTCCTTCACCGTAAACAATTCGCTCAACCAGATTGTCGAGCTCATTACCGGTAACATGCTTCTCCAACGGCCTGTGAAGAGCATCGTAGGTGACAGTTACCGTATGCCCCCTGGAATCAAAACTCTTTAAGGGATTTCCCATAACATTAATAAGATTCCTGTCATCACCGGCATCGATATTTTGAGTTCTCAGAACCTGATTATCCATATCGTAACTGTAGGTAAACGCAACATTACCTCGTGGATCGGTCACAGTGATAGGATTTCCGGCAATGTCAAAGGTTGATATGGTGGTGAGAGTGTCTTCCTCTGTTGTATCATCAATATTTTTCAGATACTGACTTACTCTGAACTCCCGTCCCATTGCGTCAAGAATAGCCACCGATGGCGTATTAAAATGCTCGTGCCCCTGCGCATTGTCATTCTGATCAAAACTCCTTACCTCCCACGGTGCATATTCCACACGGGTAAAGTGACCGTCCGGAAGATCGGTTCTTACCACCCGCAGTATTGGATCGTAATGGATAACCGGAGTAACTCCAAAGGTTGAGACAAATTCTTCACTCTGGAACGTATGGGTTGCCGCATAGAAAGGCTCATACTGCTTGACCGGTTCTGCCTTGTTGTTATAAACGGTTCTGCCACTCACCAACCACCTCTCAGTGACCTCTTCCTCCACAAAAGAACCATCAGGCTGCTTCACCCACGCCTTTCCCGGCTCCACCTTTAATTTACTTTGCAGCTCCCGCCCAAACCCGTCACTGTAACCCAGACTGATTTGTATTCCAAGTCCACCTTCGGACTCCTCAGCTTTCGCAGGCGCACCCGGAACCTCATTGACATGACGCTCACGTGCAAGCTGTACAAACTGCACCGGTTCATTTCTATCAACATATGCATGAAGATCATAATAGAAAAAGGTGGTGGCAGTTTGCAGAAACCTCCACGGGTTATCGATTATTTCATCAATAGAAACAACACTCTCCCTTTTGTAATCATCAAGCGAGTTATCCCCCACTCTACGTTCAACCCCGTCAACCTTCTCCGTCCCATACACACTAGTTGCAATCACCATCCCAAGCTCATCAAATAAAGCCTCCGAAACATTTCCATTGGGATCGGTCAACCGCCACGGCGCAAGATGACGGTAGTCGATTTCTGCTGTGACACTGTTTTGGAGTGCATCCTCGGTCCTTACCGGTGCAATAAGGTAATCATCCCATGTCACCGTAACCCGCGCACCAAAAGGATCCTCTGTTGCAACGGGCAGATGATACTCCTCCCTGCTTAGATAATACTGAACAAGACCGGGATTCCAGTAATACCCATCCCGAAATTGATATCCGGCATGCTCCAGATCCTCTTCCCCAACCCCTTCGCCATACATCCTCTCCGGAATTTCTGAATCAAATACCGCATGAGCCGTATGATGAAGAAGCCTGTGGCTTCCAACCTGCCCCAATGAAAGTGCATCGCTTTGAGCCTCGTTCCAGTAATAGTTTTGCGTATGAGTAAGGAGCCGTGCAGTATTGGGAGTTACCACAGAACTGAACGGCAGAATATTATCTAAACACTCCAGAACCTTCTGTTTCAACGCCTCCACGGTAAGAAACTGCAATGCATCGGGTGATATGCCCAGTTCATATGACAAGTGCTGAATCGGGGTTTGGAGCAGAAAAACCGTTTCTGTATCGATATGGGAAATATCATTTATCTCAAGAACCGCACTGCCCTTCCTCTGCTGCAGAAACTGCGCATTGCGCCGGGGGTAGACAAGTGATACCTCCTGACGGACAACACCATACTCATCGGTTTTGATAACCGTACTTTGCGAAATGCGCGGATCGGTGGTTCGATCATACTCATACGTTATGTTCTGTTCCGGAAGCACCATGCATACTGTGTGCTCATTATGCTCACCACGACCGAGGCGCTGAACCACTTTCACCCTGCCCCTGTTTTCAGTCACAAGATAAGGATTCTCACTCTCCTCGTCAAACACCTCCTGACGAAGCAACGAGTTTTTAAGAGCACGAACCGCATCAACTATTTCCTGAGCAGTAATACTCTCACGGTCCTCTATCACTGAATCGGGTAGATCAAATGACTCACTGTCTCCCTGCCAGTATTCCTGTTTGTACTGAGCGGTAACCTTGTTTGCTTTGTACGCGCCGGTGTGATACCACTCTTTGGTAATCACCGGGGTTACATCAACGGATGCTTCCCCACTACCGATTTTTTCCGAGTCAACGGTCTCCACAAACCCGAATCCATTGAACTCACGCTCATTGGGATCAAAATAGCCGTGGGCATACCGGTATCTGCTCCGGTGATGATTATCGCCCACAAGATCGTGAACAGTCACCGAATCCACCACATGCACCGGATAAGGAAGCTTTGTAAGCCACGGCCTGCCGGCTGCCTTGTCCGCAAGATACATCTGTACCGATGAACTATAAGAAAACTCGGTAAGTGAGCCCATGTTATTGTCAACCGAAACTAAAAGATGGGGTTTTTCTGCAAGCAGATCCACATACGATAACTGCAACGCTCCCGTTCCCGGGCGACTGCTCGACCACACCAGAGAAAGCGTTCCGGTGCCCTTGAGATCCATAAGTGCAACGGTGGAAAGGGAATCGACAGGAGGGAATACCGGTAACGTCTGTACCTTCCCAAACCGTTCACCGCTCTCGTTACACCAGTACTCTACTTTGCCGTTACCAAAGTAGAGAAGATCGGTTGTTCCGGTGCCGCTGATATCACCAAGGCGAATGTACTGCTGCTTGACTGCACTGCCGTACTGCTCCAGAAGCGGCGAATTCATCATCACTTTCTTGCGCCCGAAATGACCAAAACCCAGGTTCGGCCAGTAGCAAACTTCACCGCTGCGAATACGGACAATATCTGTCAGCCCGTCACCGGTCATATCTGCAAGATAGATACTCTCTGTGGGATCTGAAAAAACAAGCGCCGGACCCTCCCGCTCATCAACCGCCTTGAACACCTCACGCGACTCCCCGTATCCCTCTTCACCCAGTGAAGGATACCACCGCATCACCCGGTCCTCCGTTATAAGCAGATCCCCGCGCCCGTCTCCGGTAAGATCGATTACACGCTGATTGGGTGATTCCATATCGATAAGTGGTCTTTTAACATATGGAACAAACTCCTCCCACCTGCCGTCACGGTACTTGAACCACCCATGCATCCCTGCTGCCTGTACACTGAACTCGTTCCAGCCGTCTCCGTTAACATCCGAGAGAGCGACATGATCCTCAGGACCAAGATTGGGAAAAGAGGCTGCAACCTCCAGAGGACCAAACTTTCCGTTACCAAGATTTGGTTTATAGTACACCGTTCCATTCTTACGGACAGCTATTCCTGGTATCCCTTCACCGTAAAGATCTATACGGTTTTGATTGTTTTCTGCGCCTTGCATCTTTTGTGCTTGCCTTTAGGGATATTTTGAGTAAAATCAGAGCAATAAGAATATGGGCGCCTCCCTCCGAGGACTCCTGGCCGGCCCTCCTACGGGCTCGTCGTACCTCCTCGGTGCCGCTATTATAGGGTTGCGCGAAGACGCTCTACCCTGTTAAGGTGGCACTGTCGCTTAAGAAAGCTCCACCCTCCGTCCTGCCTGGCGCTCTCAAGTGAAGCTATTGTTTTTCTATGGATCCTTACTTTACGTCTGTATCTTTTACAACCGTTTGGCCATGTACTATCTTTCTTATTTTCTATCGTGCTCTCATGCCCTCGTGCTCTCGTACCCTCGTGCCTCATTGTTAACAGAAAGATCTCAAATGTCCAAACCAACAAACAACCACACACTCCAACTGCCGATTATCGATCTCAAAAAACTTCTCCCCCAGGACTTAGCGAAAGTGAATGAATACTACCGTATTCTCAAAACTATTCTTATCTCAAAGTTACCAAAACGTATCTCGCTAAACGACCACGAGCGTCATCAACTCGCTTTAGCTGCCCTTGAGATCAAAAACTGTATTGGACAAAAATCATTCTTTTCACTTGATCTGCTATTCAGTCCAGAAACACTCTTGAAATGGTATCGAAAGATGAAAGCTAAGGCATCTACTTACAATAACACTTCCAAAAAACCGGGAAGACCTCCGGTTCCTGATGAAACCGTTAATCTTGCATTAAAACTGGCAAACGATAACACCTGGGGTTATGAACGAATCTCCGCTGAACTTAAAAAACTCGGTCATGACATATGCCCCAACACCGTAAAAGCAATACTATCGAAAAATGGCATCGCACCGTCTCCAGACAGGAATAAACTTTCATGGAAAAAGTTCATCATGTCACACCTTGAAGTCACATGGGCTTGTGACTATTTTACCGAAAAAGTTCTTACACCGGCCGGCTTTATGACCTGCTATGTGCTTTTCTTCATTCATCTTGGAACGAGAAGAATCCATTTCGCAGGTTGTAGCTACAATCCAGATTACAAATGGGTTGCACAACAAGGCAGGAATTTTTCCATGTTCCTTGGTGAAAACCCGGAATATAAATGTAAATATCTCATTCACGACAGGGATACTAATTTTATTGCCCTCGATCATGTGTTGGAAAAAGATAAAATCAAGATCAAAAAGGCCTCTGTAAGATCGCCGTGGCAGAATGGTTACGCTGAACGGGTCGTCAGAGAGTGCCGGGAAGTACTTGATTACATGATTATTCTTGGACAATACCACCTGATACACGTTATGAGAAAAATTGAAAAGCACCATAACTTCCAGCGGCCACATCAGGGAATTGAGAACTGTGTCCCGATGGGTTTTGAATATCCTGATTCTCCCGGAACAATCGATCATATTGAATGTGAAGAGATGCTTGGTGGTATGCTGAAGCATTATTATGTGAAACAGGCTGCCTGAAAGTTCACTCCCTCTGACAGAATATTCCACACTGCTATGTATAGCCTTGCGATTGCTATATATGTTCTGTGCTAATTTGCTGATTTTTAACCTGAGTTTTCATAGAACGGATGACTTTCAGATGTGTTTACAGGATCTACACGCCTGTATTTTCAGTGGTTTAGGACCATTTTGGTTTTTGCACCTTACATGATTGTTGTCACTGATTCGTGTTGTTTGGAGCTTGGTTAGGCGAAAGGTTTCATCATCATATTCATATTCGGTAAAGTTTGATTACCGTAATCTATTCTTTTCCGCTGTCCCTTAACATTGTAGCATATGCATGTTACAAAATCGGTAAAATCAGTTTCATTTTTAAGCTGCACCCTAACCTTGTTGAGCGTACCGAACGAAATCCCGTAAGTAACCATTCGTACTTAGGTTTCACATAATACTGATAACATTCGTATTTACTGTTGAAATAAGTTAGTTTTTACCATTCATACTCGGCCAAAAAGTCTGTTACTTTCTGTTTCCAATATGCGAATTCTTCATTGAGATTATCTGGCTGTGTTTTCATCATATCATACAAATTCCTACCAAACCTATCGGTTAAAGTTGGATCAGCTCCCAATTTTAACAACCGATAAATAGTATCATATTGATTATGTACCATTCCAGCAGCCATAGGAGTATACCCACCTTTATCCTGAAGATTAATGTCAGCTCCGAACCGAATCAACAATTCAACAAAATCTTTCTTTCTCGCTGCAACACATACTGATAGAATTGGTCTTGTTTTCAGCGGAACAGTTGTGTTCGGGTCTGCTCCGTTTCTTAATAAGAGCTGCAAATAATGTATATCTTTGGCCATAGCCGCAAATGCAACAACCGAATACCCCCGATCATTTTTAAGATTGGGATCAGCACCATTTCTTATGAGAAATTCAAAGCTATCCTTTCTAAATTTCAGAAAAGCCCAGGTTAAAAAGTTGATACCATCCTTTCCTTGAGCATTGATATCCAAGCCGTTGTTGATTATGGAACGCATTTTTTTGGTGTTCCCACGTTCGATTGCCTTGGCAAATTCAATCTCCATATCTTTTGAAAAGAATTCTTCTGCTTTCATTCTTCTCATATTTAATAAAGCTATAAACTGCGATAAACTCTGTGGCATAGGTATATCCTGGTTGCAGGAACAAATAACTGTAAGAATAGTGATCAAAAGTAATACTTTTGTTATAAGTTTTTTCATAATCTTTAATGTTGCCTTGAAAAAGTGGACAGTTAATTATGCACATTCTACTTTTTTCAATTTATCTAATTATTGGTGAACAATACCATAAGGTTGAGTGTAGCCTTTGACAGTTGTAATAATTTTCAGTATACTCAAAAAGCTCTTCCCTAACCTGATTAATATCATTAAAAACATTACCATATGCAACTCTGATAAAAAAAAAGAATTCTGAAAAAAGACTCTGATACTGCATTATATCAGCAGTTCCCTTTACGGCTCATGCTCTGTGTAAATCCAAATAATTCTATGGAATCTCTGAAGTCTTTGAAAGCATACTGTATATCTCGGTCCGAGTGAAATAGGGCACCCTTTTTTGGCTGCCTGTGCCAAACAATGCTACGTAACTCTCTAAGCACCCCTTCATGACCCAAAGAGGAGCTGACATCACACCCCACCCATACGAGAACAGAAATCTTCAATATCAGCAAGGTACACCCAACCTGATCTTGTCAAAAAATAAGTGATATCAGATACGCTCTGTTTGGCTCACATTGATCAAACCTTCTATTGAGCAAGGTTTTTGCAACCGAGCTCTTTATGTTTTGAATCAGTTGTAACCTTGGACTTTCTCTTTATCTTTGAACGCAGATCCATTTCCTTCACACTCTTATGACATATGAGTAATGTACTTTTTTACCTTTCTTTCGAAGCGCTTCGGTGATCTTGTAGCGACCACTGCGAATTCTTATGATGCTTGAATGTAGAGCGTATAAGCGCATCAAGCCGCGCTCTCTCCTGTGCACGCTTACTGCAGTACTACTGAACCACTTATAAAAACCACTCCGTGACACCTTCAAAACACGGCACATTTCAGCAACTCCAAATTTTTTAAGGTGCCCGGCTATGAACGCAAATCTCTGATCGCGTTCATCGAGATATATGCCGACGCTTTTTTTAGGATATCAGTTCCCTCGTAAGCCTTTCGACTTATTTTTGAGTTTACGGATTTACTCTTGCTCCGGTTTCGTCCTCCCGTTACCAGGAAAAACATTAACGGGGTCAGTTTCAAGCTTCTGTCTCCATTTGCCACTACACCTTTACAAAGTCAAAATTTGCGCTCTGGCTGAGTTGCTGTAACATCCGGTTTTGATATTGGACGAACCACTTCCCTACGAAACTCCAGATCATATTTTTTTCTTTTCATACCCATTGGATACCTCCTTTTAAATATAGTTGGATTATTACTCCGGCAATTATATATGCATAAGAGAGTGTTTGAGTATCATTACTTTTTTTAAGAGTCCAGCGCTAAGAATCGCTGTTTCAAAAACAATTGGGGGCCTTCAACCCCAAACCCCGACCTACTTTCTTTCCAAGGCCAAAGAAAGTAGGCAAAGAACGTCTTGTGAGCCCCACACTGGCTCCAATATTCGCGCTTTCGCCAGTGATTTGGGCGGATTTGACCCGTTTTTTTTTAGGAGCTTACTGCCGTTCGCCCTGTTAAATAGATGGAGAAAATTTTTATGCAAGTTTAATTGCCGGACTAACAATAAAGTGTCCACCCACTAATTCAATTACAATCCATGTTAAACTACTGCGGTTTTGGGAAGCTGCATTCTCACCTGGTCTTCTCTTTCTGTGCAGCATTGAACGGAATAATCTATAAAAAGTAAGTTCGATTTATTTACATACAGAGTAGCCGACAGAATTCAGCCTCCAGACTAAAAAAATTTGATTAGTAAATCACCGATAATTATATTGCCTTAATTAAGTCAACAATTCAGAATTCCACTCTTTTCTTTTAGAAGATCTGTTCAAAAAATGCATCAACAATACTGGTGGGGTTAAATTTGATACAATCAGATCCGGACAGCCATTTCAGATGCTACCAGTGCGCCTTCTGCCTGCACAAGCCTTGTGTGGAGCTGCTTTATAGATTTACTGTCGGTGTTGAATATTCATTCGCGCTCAGAAGCAGCTATGTTTTGCGGTAATTGCCCTCCTGAAACCAGATCAGTGGAAGATGTGCGGGTGTTTCCTCAATCTGTTTCCTCCTACAGCCTAACAGACATTTACAGAGAAGTACTCTCCTTATCGAGCCAGGAATTCCTTTTAAAATTCTATGATGATTGCAGCGGAAAATTAACCTTCATTCTTCTTCACAGTAAGCAAAACGCCATTGCCGCTGTGGGTATACCCCTTGAATACCAGTACGATAAAAAGCTGCGGAAATGGTTCGCACAGCTCAGTGGAAGCTCCGGTCACTTTGGTGGTAAAACCCCTGGCGAAGTGGACGACCTGTCCTCCCCGGCTTTAACAGATGATCTGGTTGATCAGAGAAAATATGAATACTCAATCTCCAATTTTCGCTGGGAGCATGTGGATGAAAAGAGAAAGTCTAAGACTCCCGACAGTGCCAAACCAGGGGATGAAGTGCGGTTTATTGTGACAATTGAGGGGGTGCCGGATAGGGCTGGGGTGGATTTTTGAATATTCATTTTAGGGGAAACATTGGTGCGAATTACTAAATCGAGACTTAGTTCCCTTGAGATGAGAGGTAGAGATGTATTTGAATTTCAACGTAAAATCTGATAGTGGGAAAACACAATAAGTTTAGGGGAATTATGAAGATTGTAAAAGCCGTTGTAATTGTGATTCATTTTGTGATACAGTTTACTGTTTTTGCATCAAGTGACCATTATGATGCAAAAAAAGTAATTTTGTCGACTCTGTTTCCTATGGGCGAGTTTTCAAATATTGATGATCTGTTTGGAACAGGAGAAAAAGGTGTAATACAGATAATACCTAACCTGAGGGGAAGACATGGATTTGTAGATTTTAGCAGAACAAAACTGCTTTTTTTGGATGATTCAGTTGCAGTTATTGCATTTGACATTTTTTTATGTGGAAAAGAGATTTCTCTGGATTCTGTTTTGACGAATCCTTTACGTGAAAATCCTCCAAACAGTTTGAAATTATTGCAAATGTTGTTTGTAAACACTAATAACAATTCGATATTGGCTAAGCCATCTGAATTTCCAATGGTAACACAGCAATGGATTTGTACCGGTGATATATGTGACCAGGTTACTGTTACTGACTTACAGGAAATTGATATAAAAAGACGAGCTTTCATATTGAGTTATTCAAGAAACGTTGGCGATAATTTTATTCAGGCGCATGTTTTTCATTCGGGAGAGAACATTAAGAACTCTGCAGATTACCAGGTTGGCAGTTTAGGGGGATCGAGTGGTTGTGATATTGAAAGGCGGATTGAGAAATTTTCTATTGATAGTAACAGAGTAGTGATGCATGTTGAAACTTTCTGTGAGAGTTCCTGTGATGACATTTGTGATCAAATGGGTATCGGGTCAGGAGAAAACAATTTACAGATTGAAATTCTTGAGTTGGGTGATAGTTAAATGAGCACCTGGGACAATTGGATTCATTTTGTCAAGAAGAGCAACAGGTTTAATACTCCTGATAAAAACAGTGCTGTTCATGACTCCTTTAGTTCAGTTTAACAAAAGAAAAGTCTTAATGAGAAATCATATTTTTTGTTCTTTATGTACATTTTTAATTTTGATGATTGGTAGTGTTTATGCTCAAACAGACAAACACAGTATTACAATCAATGGTGTGGATGCTAAGGTTTGGGCTTCATCTGAACTGGAAAGTAAAAAGAATCCGGGTGCATATTCTCCTGCCAATGCCTTTTTTTTCAAAAGAAACAAACCCAAAACCAGAATCAGATTTAGATATCGAATCGCACAATTTTGCTTATGTTGAATGGTTTCTTCAATGGATTCCCGGGCTTCCGGATATGTTATTCGAGAAGCATGAGCTTGCTCTCCTATATTATAGAAATGATGGAAAACATCGTGCTGCACATATTGCATCAGAATTGTATAAAATTACGTTGTGAGAATACTATCCAATAGATAAGGAGGAGAATGTCAGCCAATACAATGATCTGGGCTATTTTCTGGGACAAAATGGTAATTACCCTGAGGCAGTTATCCTTCTTGAGCAGGTGCTCAAAGCTTTTCCGGAGCGTACAGTAGCACACCTTAACATTGCAGATGCCTACCTTGGTTTGGGGCAACAGGAAAAAGTTTCTGAATACTTTAAAAAATACTCAGAGTTAATGAAAAGAGATGGAAGGGAAAAGAGAATTCCTCAAAGAGTTTTTGATTTTATTGAGGTGACCTCTAAAAATTAACTACTGAAAATATCTTTTGCAAATAGTTAATTTTTAGAGGTTACCTTGAGTAAAAACGTTTTCTAATGAACTGAATTTCTGAAGACACATTATCCTCAAAGCATAGTCCTCACCTCTCCTGTTTGTATAAGCTTCGATTGTCCTGCGAGAGTAGCTTATCTCATGATTGAAATCATCTCCTGAAGAACGTCAACGGAAGAGTGCAGCTCTTTCAGGGTAAAACCCTAAGAATAGTAGGCTTAAAAAAGGCGTAAGCCAATGACCGCCTCTTCAATATCCTGAGGAGGCTGCCTTTATCTCCAAGCTTTTGAGAAAAATGGCTGACACTTTTCTTTTCATAGAGAGTAAAAGTACCACTTGAGGTAGTTGGCGTGCTTCGTCTGAGGAACCAGATCTTTCAGCAGTGATGAATACCAGTTTTACATAATCAAAAGGGATAGTCTTCATATTATTTCCTTTCTCATATAAGTGTTCCTCATTCGGAAAAATAATAAACAGAGGTAAAAAAACGGAGGTTTCTATTATTGACAGCAGATATATGATAGTATTATTTTGCCTCAGATGATATTATGCCATCAGGTACTGATTGATTTTTGAATGCTAATTGTAATGAGGAATTATGATTCCACTGAAATCGGATGAACATAAATGGCTTTTTTGCGAAACAGATTTACAGTTTTCATCTAAATCATTGAAGAAAGATATCCACGAGATTATCAATCAGTATCAAAGTTTAGTGATCTCACAGAAAATTCCTTACGTTACAGAAGAGACACTCAATATTACTCCTAAAATGATTACCGATGTTTTTCAAAAAAATGCAACTTATGCAGACAAAGGTAAAATCCTGCGAGTTTTAAAAGCGACCTATCAAGGGGTTCGAGAACAAAAAATTCGCAAAATCATTCTTTATCCGACATTCGAAGATGTTCAGAAATTTGAAAATTCACAACGATTCAAAAAAGGATTACAAATTGCAGGTGCAGCATTAACAGGTATTGCGACTAAAGTCGCACTCGATTTTTTCTTGCAAAAGTATGATGTTTTTAAAGATCTCGGAATTAATAAAGCCAATACCGAAGAATCTGTATTTAATACTCTCAGGAACATAGAAAAAGTTTCTGAAGAGTTTGAGAGGATTGGTATTGTTAAGCAATATATTGATCGTGGTGGTGAACTTAACTTCGAA
Source organism: Chitinispirillum alkaliphilum (assembly GCA_001045525.1). Taxonomy (NCBI): domain Bacteria; kingdom Pseudomonadati; phylum Fibrobacterota; class Chitinispirillia; order Chitinispirillales; family Chitinispirillaceae; genus Chitinispirillum; species Chitinispirillum alkaliphilum. Next base: position 23,439 of record LDWW01000021.1, read on the forward strand.
ATTGCAATGCTGATACTTTTTACAACATTGGAGAAGTTTTTCTCAGAGTCTTTAAAAACAAAAAAGGACAATCAAAAAAGGAGTATTGGAGCAATACTAAAATATTGTCGTTCCTTAAAACCAAAACCAATCATTACTCGTGAATGGTATGATAAGGTTTTGAAATCAACATCGTCAGTACGAAATAGAGTTTCACACGGTGATTTTGATTTCAGCAAAACAACAAAAGATGAATTGTTTGAAATTGTAAATACAATAGAATCATTTATGAAAGAAAACAAACACTTGAAAGAATTCTCTGGAAATTATATATTTACAAAGTCCTTTCAAAAGTAAGTACACTCTTCTTCTGCAAATTGCGGAAGGGCGAGAAATCGTCTTAAGTACAAACTTATTGAAAGGAGCCTGCTATGGCTACAAAAAAAACACCTAACCACCAGGCAGATATCGTAAACAAAAACAAAGGTACTTCTGGTACTAATGTTACTTACGATAAAAACCAAGGTAACCGAGGTGAACAGCTTAACCCTAATAAAAAAGGGTAAAAGTAGGCAACAAGGGAGAGTTGGTTTCCAACTCTCCTTTTCCAATATATTCACGAATGTGTGGATATATTTAATGGAGTTGGGATTTTTCACAGAATGAGTTCGGGGTGCTGGAAAATGGAGGGACTGTTGGGGATGCAGTGCTTATTTATCATTACAAATTCATCCGGCTAAAAACCGTTTTATACCTACATTGTCGGCAGCCGGATTAAAACAAAAGATCTGCCACCCGGTGCAGAGGCAAAGAAGATTTCCCGCTGAACCAAATCGGCTTGGTTTTCCCATGGTGTTTAAAACTGAGTCTCTTTTTCAAACTTGAATCTGAGAAATTTTCCGCCCCAAAACTCCAAACGGATTTGATGCCAATGGTGTCGATTTACTTTTTGAGTTTCAAGTCTTTAAGCACCTGTCTCCAGAAGAACATATTTGGATTGCAGGGGCAACTTTTTTCACAAGTCCGACAAAGTTTTTTCCCGTAAATTGTAAAAAAGATCGATATTAAAGCTATAAAAATTCCTGTCAGATAGAATCTGTCGCCAAAACCAATAATTGCAACAACAGCAGATCCTACTAAACCGCCAATTGCTAAAAGTCCTTCTTTTGTAGAAAATCCGTTATTCAAGGGCACTCCTTTTTTAATCCTAACTAACACCGCCGTGGTGTGTCCTCGTAGATTAGAACACTTCTTGATTCAAGGTTTTTCCAACTGCTATTGTCAGCTAACTTCCCTGTCTCATTATTAGCGCTAAGAAGCGCTGTTTCAAAAACAATTGGGGCCTTCCGCCCCAAACCCCGACCTACTTTCTTTCCAAGGCCAAAGAAAGTAGACAAAGAACGCCTTGGGAGCCACACACTTGCTCCAATATTCGCCAGTGATTGGGGCGGATTTGTACCCGATAGTTTTTTTAGGAGCTTACTGCCGTTCGCCCTGTGAAATAGATAGAGAAAATTTTTATGCAAGTTTAATTGCCGGAGTAATAATATAGTCATAGAGGGAAACATGCAAAGTAATTACCTGAAAATCACTCACTAACCATTTCCACCATGTACCGCCCTAATTGATATGTAAAAAGCTCATAGCAATATTTAGAACCTAAAAACACTCTATATCCTTTGCCTAAATTGTACTCAATAGTAATTGGTTTTCGGTCATCCTTAAATGTTATGAATATAACACCTTCTAACTCAAAGTTTTTTTCACAAGAAAATTCATTTTTTCTTCTGTTGGCAGGCATAAAGTTTTTAAAAAAGCGGCTTATTTCGTTGGTATCTGTTATGAAATATTTATTTTCAAAATAACTGATTTTTATCTCTCTTACACCTTCCAATCTGCTTATGAATTTGTAAGGTTTACAAGATCCGCAAGCTGGTAGTAAAGAAAGCAGAAATGCAGCTAAAAGCATTTTCAGCATTTTATTTCTCATTAGTTTTCTCCTACATATCTTCTGAAAAATCTGCAAAAGCGATGACATTTTCTTTTACACAGGGGGACAGTACACAGTTTGGGTATATTCGCCTCTGTCATAAAGATTGAATTCCTGCCCTTGTAATTCTTTATCCCCGTAACATTTGCTTAGATCTTTTATACTACGCCCCCATGTAGTGTATGCCACATAATGTGTACAATTAGATACTCTGTCGACATAAATACGTTTTGTGGCATTATTTGTAATATTTTCAGTTAAATTACTTGTTGTATCATGATTTTTATGAGATATAGCGATGGTATGGGTGATTATAGTATCCCCAGAATAAACATATTTATAAAACTTTCATTTGGAGGAAATCTTTCAATATTTATAAATCTATAAACACTGTCAATCTTGTCAGTTTCTCCTACATAAAAATAAAACCATGAATCACTTTTATGAGTATGTTGGGAAATGTCTATATCTTTTTCCTCTATTATTGGGATCTGGAGATCGTGTTTTGTGATGAAATGCTCTGTTGTGTATCTTTCTGTTTGAGCAAAAACAACTGACGCAATAATAAAAACAATTGTAAGCATCTTCATAGTACCGTTCCTCTATTTGCCCTCTTATCTTCGCTTACGGTTCCATGCGTTTGACGCATCGTTCTCCGTAAAGCTCCACCAGTTACCGTTGTTGCTCCCGATTTCCATCGGGATTGAAATTACCACTATTGTTGCGATAACCGTCCGGAAGGGGCGAGAATTGAGTAACCACTCCCTTTGTCATACGCTATTCTCAGACGGTATGATCTTTTATAGCTGACGATGCACACTGTTATCTGATGCACTTGTGCCGCCAGCGGGTTGTCGGTTTTAAGATGCACACTCCCCTGCACCGTGACACAGGAGACTCCGGCTAATGAAACGCTTTTCATAAGCCGCACCAGAAGCAGTATCTCTTCGATGTGCTCCCCTGCGTTCCCAAATTACAGCAACCCTGTCAGAGCGGCTGCTTGCACGGAATAAGAGTGTTATAAGTTCTATGGTCTCTTTCTTCAAAGATTCACCGACGGTGTATTTGTACTACCTGTTGAAATCCTTTGTAAATACAAACATCTCAAGCAAAAGATCATACATCGCCTTGTACACCGGCAGCTCTGAATTATTTCCCATAAACCCACTTCTTCCACATTATCGCGAACCGCAACCTGTACAGATAAAAGATAACGGCAACTTCAAAACAAAGTAGTCAAAGGGACGAATAGTCTAATCCCTAAGCAAACGAACGGAATAACCACTAGCCTTACTGAAGCTTGTCCTGCTCAGACCCTCGCCAAGGAGGACACGGTACAACGCGCTTGTACCGAATTCCGTAGAGCTCCACCAGATACCGCTGCCGCCAACCTGGAGGAAATCACCACTACTGGCACGAAAACCGCCCGGAAGGCCCGTGAATCCACTGCTGTTATTGCTGCGCTGATCGTTGCCTACCCTGCCTTGATCTGTACTGTTATCCCACTCTCCGCCATCGGATGCCAATGCCTTGCCGATCTTGTTCCCTGTTGTGGTACTGTCCCAGTTGTAACCATTTGCAATAAGGTAATTCTGCAGTTCTGTCCAGTCTTCATCCGTTGGCACTCTCCAGCCCTCAGGGGCGATGTTTTTAGGATTGGAAGGATCTACCACCCACCAGTTATAGAGCGCTCCATATTTTTCATGTGAATAATCGGTTTGAGAAGAAACATCTCCTCCATCGTCATACCAGCAATAGGCGGGAGTTGAAAGATCTCCCCATTCGCTGTTGTCTATGACATGAGGTATAGGAGTCCCGTCTGCATATCTGGTCGTCCTCAGGTTCTCCACAGTCCAAATCTGGTTTCCAATTCTCACGGTTGTATAAACGTTCCCGTCAATGTCTGTAAGAGTACCAGCCCACTCCCAAACAGCATACAGAGTAACATTAGCACTTCCTATCGTAAATTCGGAATTGTCTTCGTACTCTACAGAACCGTCACGGGTTGTAGACCATCCAAGAAATGTGTAATCTGTCCTTTCGAATTCACCAGAGCTAAGCGGTGTTGGATTACCAAATAACATAGTCTGTGATGACATGCTCCCGGTTGCATCACCATGGTTTTTATCAAATGTAATAGTATATGGGTTAATGCTCCACTTTGCATAGATTGTACGGTTTCCATATATTCGTACATCCTGAAAATCAAAAACTGTACCCAATGATTCATTTACGCACCATTCGACAAAAGTATGCCCGTCTTTTACAGGTGCAGGTGAAGGTTCTGTTGCAAGGCTTCCGTGTTGAACATGCTGAGTATCAACATCTGATCCACCATAAGTCTCAAAAGATACTATATATACTTTTATTTCCCACTGGGCATACAATTCCATATTTTCGCTACCCATCTCAAAAGTATCTCCAACATCATATGCATCTCCTTGCCCATCAGCCTGGGTGTTCCAGCCTGAAAAAGTGTAACCTGTAAGGTAAAGAGAACCCGGGCCGGAAACAGTAACCTCTTGCCCCTCTTCATAGGAAGCAGTAGTTGGTGCAGTCCCGCCATCATTTCCATTACTATGATAAGTTAAAGTAAAAACGGGGATAGGAGTCCACTTTGCATAGAGAGTGATATCTTCTGAAACGGTGCTCTGGGAGAAATCCCAGAGCTCAGTGAGCTCCTCATCGGCATACCATCCATCGAAGGTATAGCCATCTCTTGTGGGTTCTTCAGGTTCTGATACAGTCTCGCCACCCTCTACTTCAATGCCATCAACCGCAGATCCGTCATTAGACTGGAAGGTAACGGTAAAGGTGACAACGGGGATCGCTTCAAACTGTGCTGTTACGCTTATATGATCCTGCACATTGGCATCGGTACGTGGGTTGTAGGTTCTGCCGTCACTCCACTCTGAAAACTCATACCCCTCGTCTGGTACTGCCGTAACAGCGGTTCCGCTTTCTCCGTGTTCAACGGTTTGCGAAGTTTCGCCCGTAAGGCTTCCGTTTTCTCCTGCAGTGTAGCTTAGTGTGTAGGTTTGCGGTGCATCGGGAGTCCACTTTGCATAGAGAGTGATACTTTCCTTCACGGTGTTCTGGGAGAAATCCCAGAGCTTGGTGAGCTCCTCATCGGCATACCATCCATCGAAGGTATAGCCATCTCTTGTGGGTTCTTCAGGTTCTGATACAGTTTCGCCACCCTCTACTTCAATGCCATCAACTGCAGATCCGTCATTAGACTGGAAGGTAACGGTAAAGGTGACAACGGGGATCGCTTCAAACTGTGCTGTTACGCTTATATGATCCTGCACATTGGTATCGGTGCGTGGGTTGTAGGTTCTGCCGTCACTCCACTCAGAAAACTCATACCCCTCGTCTGGTACTGCCGTAACAGCGGTTCCGCTTTCTCCGTGCTCAACAGTTTGCGAAGTTTCGCCCGTAAGGCTTCCGTTTTCTCCTGCAGTGTAGCTTAGTGTGTAGGTTTGCGGTGCATCGGGAGTCCACTTTGCATAGAGAGTGATATCTTCTGAAACGGGAGTTGAAAAGTCCCACAACTCTGTCAAATCTTCATCACTGTACCAACTGTTAAATTCATAGCCCTGCCTAACAGGCGTTTCGGGTTCATCCACAGTTTCTCCGGATGCAATGGCAACTGTAAAGACATCTTCCCCGTTTTGGGGATCAAAGGTTACGGTGAGATCATTTGCTTCCCAGAGCGCAAACAAGTTAATGGTTTCTTCACCCATCGTGAGACTGTCTTCTTCGTTGTATACCACAGAAGAATCAAAACCTACAATCCACCCGGAGAAGGCAAAACCATCTCTTCTAAGTTCCCCGTTGTTACCCAGAACAACCACCGCCTCATCCAACTGGTAGAGGTTATTATCTACCGGCACTTTTCCTTCATCGTGGTCGCTGCTGTTGTAAACCACTTTGTAAACAACTGTAAGCAGTGCCGCATCAGTTGTTTCTGATCCAAGTGCATTGCTGACAACACAGCTGTAGAGGTTTCCGTTGTATGCACTGGTGATATCTCTTATTATTAGTTCAGTAAGTGTGGCACCCTCGATATCCTCACCGTTTTCCTGCCACTGGAACGAAAGTTTCGATCCCTCTGCATTTACGCTGAAAACCGCAGAGTCGCCCTCGAGCACAAACACCTCTTCCGGGTGGTTTACTATCTCTGGTGCAAATGCATGAACTTCAATATCCATTTTTGTCGATTTAGTACTACCATCCGTTGTTTGTGCAACAGCAGTGATGGCAGATTTTCCCGGAGAGTCAAAGAGCATGGTGACAAAAAGCGTGTCTCTGTATCGGTCTTCCTTGAAACTGACAAGTACCGTGTCCTGGGGAGAGCCTTCGGCGGAAGTAAGGTGCACCACTTCGATAAAAGCAACTGCTTCCAGTGCGACGCACAGGGTAAAAGGCTCGCCTTCAACGATTGGCGCATCATCATCGGCGAGAAACAGTTCGATAGAAACTCTTTCGCTTATTGGGTCGAGGTCGGTACATCCGTGGAGCAGGACAAGGAGAAGGAAAATGAGGGAAAAACCGATAAGGTATTTGGCTTTAGGCATGACGTTGCTCCGTTTTATTTGTTTTTTGTTTAAAACAGGATTTTATGAGAATTAATATGTTAAAACATGTTTATAAATTCGAATTGATTGCCAGAACAAAGGCGAAATAAGGAACAGGGTAATATAGTAAAAGGAGGTTTTGAGAGACAATGGGTTTTGGTACAATGAAAAGTGCTATATCGATGTCAAGGCGGAGTATCTCAAAAAACCCATACGGGCCAGGGTACGGGGGGAGCTCTTTGGCATCTTCAACAGCCAGGAGTACGAACCTCTTCAGGAGGTTGAGAAGTTCATAGAAGATGACGGGATCGCTCGTATGAAATTAAAGCACCTCTGGTATATTGACGACCACTATTTCAAGTGACAGGATGACCACAGCGTTCATGCCAATATACAAGATAAAAAATATCACCCATTACCTGGGAGAGAATACGATCGACAGCGCCGTTCCTGACATGCCCTTCCCAAACAAACTGAAGGCCAGATTTGTTGAAGTACCCAGCGTTATATTTCATCACGACAGCGCCGTTCCCTTTATCGACAATGATGGCAAGCTTATAAGCGAGCTGGTGACAGCCATAAGCTACTCCCGCGATTATTCCCACAAAGAGGCGGTGCTTTTTGATCACACCGAATCTACCGGTAAAGAAGGGTATAACTTCGAATTATTACTCCGGCAATTAAACTTGCATAAAAATTTTCTCCATCTATTTCATAGGGCGAACGGCAGTAAGCTCCTAAAAAAAAACTATCGGGTACAAATCCGCCCCAATCACTGGCGAATGAGCGCTTTCGCCGGTCCTTTCATAGGGCCAATTGTTCGAGTCCTCGAGTTTTGGCCCTTCCCCGGCGGAAGCGCGAATATTGGAGGCAGTGTGGGGCTACCAAGGCGTTCTTTGCCTACTTTCTTTGGCCTTGGAAAAAAAGCAGGTCGGGGTTTGGGGCTGAAGGCCCCAATTGTTTTTTGAAACAGCGCTTCTTAGCGCTGGAATCTTAAAAAAAGTAATGAAACTCAAACACTCTCTTATGCATATATAATTGCCGAAGTAATATTTGAAGTGCGCTCGCGTGCGGTCAAGGCTGCTGGATGGAGACGCTGCGGCCTAAGCATCTGCTTACAACTGGCCCTGTGATCCCGGGGCTGTTGCTAATAAAAGCGGCCCAAAGACCGAAGCCGTGGTGAAGTCTTTTCAGAGAGTGTACAAAAGTAAATTTGATGAGCGTATAGCAGAGGACGGAAAAATCGGTCCAAAAACCGCCGTGTGGAGATTGTATTTTACGACAGGGGTGATGCTCAAGACTTGCTTGACCATCCGGGGATATGAATGTAAAGGTGACAAAGGCGGAGAACCCGGTTTACGATACCGAGCGGACAGAGAGGGAGCCGATAGAAATTACGGTGGCGTGCACAAAGTAAGCGATGGTTCTCCTGATCTTGTCTACCCTGTGATAAACGTGCAATACCCATCTTCCACTTGCCCCAATGCTTGAGGATTCTCTCAATCACGCCATCGTCTTATATGTAACTAATGATCTTCAGTTTCTTTTTTCAACATTTATACATCTGAAAAAACAACTATAGATTAGCAGCATTCCCCAAGGGTAAAAATTTCATCATTTCCCGATCCGATCATTAGAAGCCATAAGCTACTCCCGCGATTATTCCCACAAAGAGGCGGTGCTTTTTGATCACACCGACTCTACCGGTAAAGAAGGGTATAACTTCGAATTATTACTCCGGCAATTAAACTTACATAAAAATTTCTCCATCTATTTCATAGGGCGAACGGCAGTAAGCTCCTAAAAAAAAACTATCGGGTACAAATCCGCCCCAATCACTGGCGAATGAGCGCTTTCGCCGGTCCTTTCATAGGGCCAATTGTTCGAGTCCTCGAGTTTTGGCCCTTCCCCGGCGGAAGCGCGAATATTGGAGCCAGTATGGGGCTCCAAAGGCGTTCTTTGCCTACTTTCTTTGGCCTTGGAAAGAAAGCAGGTCGGGGTTTGGGGCTGAAGGCCCCAATTGTTTTTTGAAACAGCGCTTCTTAGCGCTGGACTCTTAAAAAAAGTAATGAAACTCAAACACTCTCTAATGCCTATATAATTGCGGAGTAATATTTGAGGAGCGCTCGCGTGCGGTCAAGGCTGCTGGATGGAGACGCTGCGGCCTAAGTTGATATCACAAAAACCAGAAGCAAGGTTAGGGATTACCAGCTGATACTTAAAACTCCTGCATCTGCTTACAACTGGCCCTGTGATCCCGGGGCTGTTGATAATAAAAGCGGCCCAAAGACCGAAGCCGTGGTGAAGTCTTTTCAGGTAGTGTACAAAAGTAAATTTGATGAGCGTATAGCAGAGGACGAAAAAATCGGTCCAAAAACCGCCGTGTGGAGATTGTATTTTACGACAGGGGTGATGCTCAAGACTTGCTTGACCATCCGGGGATATGAATGTAAAGGTGACAAAGGCGGAGAACCCGGTTTACGATACAGAGCGGACAGAGAGGGAGCCGATAGAAATTACGGTGGCGTGCACAAAGTAAGCGATGGTTCTCCTTGATCTTGTCTACCCTGTGATAAACGTGCAATACCCATCTTCCACTTGCCCCAATGCTTGAGGATTCTCTCAATCACCCCATCGTCTTATATGTAACCAATGATCTTCAGTTTCTTTTTTCAACACCTATACATCTGAAAAAAAAATATAGCTTAGCAGCATTCCCCAAGGGTAAAATTTCATCATTTCCCGATCCGATCATTAGAAGCCCTAAGCTACTCCCGCGATTATTCCCACAAAGAGGCGGTGCTTTTTGATCACACCGACTCTACCGGTAAAGAAGGGTATAACTTCGAATTATTACTCCGGCAATTAAACTTGCATAAAAATTTTCTCCATCTATTTCATAGGGCGAACGGCAGTAAGCTCCTAAAAAAAACTATCGGGTACAAATCCGCCCCAATCACTGGCGAATGAGCGCTTTCGCCGGTCCTTTCATAGGGCCAATTGTTCGAGTCCTCGAGTTTTGGCCCTTCCCCGGCGGAAGCGCGAATATTGGAGCCAGTATGGGGCTCCAAAGGCGTTCTTTGCCTACTTTCTTTGGCCTTGGAAAGAAAGTAGGTCGGGGTTTGGGGCTGAAGGCCCCAATTGTTTTTTGAAACAGCGCTTCTTAGCGCTGGACTCTTAAAAAAAGTAATGAAACTCAAACACTCTCTTATGCATATATAATTGCCGGAGTAATATTTGAGGTGCGCTCGCGTGCGGTCAAGGCTGCTGGATGGAGACGCTGCGGCCTAAGTTGATATCACAAAAACCAGAAGCAAGGTTGGGGATTACCAGCAGATACTTAAAACTCCTGCATCTGCTTACAACTGGCCCTGTGATCCCGGGGCTGTTGCTAATAAAAGCGGCCCAAAGACCGAAGCCGTGGTGAAGTCTTTCCAGGTAGTGTACAAAAGTAAATTTGATGAGCGTATAGCAGAGGACGGAAAAATCGGTCCAAAAACCGCCGTGTGGAGATTGTATTTTACGACAGGGGTGATGCTCAAGACTTGCTTGACCATCCGGGGATATGAATGTAAAGGTGACAAAGGCGGAGAACCCGGTTTACGATACCGAGCGGACAGAGAGGGAGCCGATAGAAATTACGGTGGCGTGCACAAAGTAAGCGATGGTTCTCCTTGATCTTGTCTACCCTGTGGTAAACGTGCAATACCCATCTTCCACTTGCCCCAATGCTTGAGGATTCTCTCAATCACCCCATCGTCTTATATGTAACCAATGATCTTCAGTTTCTTTTTTCAACATTTATACATCTGAAAAAAACAACAGATTAGCAGCATTCCCCAAGGGTAAAAATTTTATCATTTCCCGATCCGATCATTAGAAGCCCTAAGCTACTCCCGCAATTATTCCCACAAAGAGGCAGTGCTTTTTGATCACACCGAATCTACCGGTAAAGAAGGGTATAACTTCGAATTATTACTCCGGCAATTAAACTTGCATAAAAATTTCTCCATCTATCATAGGGCGAACGGCAGTAAGCTCCTAAAAAAAAACTATCGGGTACAAATCCGCCCCAATCACTGGCGAATGAGCGCTTTCGCCGGTCCTTTCATAGGGCCAATTGTTCGAGTCCTCGAGTTTTGGCCCTTCCCCGGCGGAAGCGCGAATATTGGAGCCAGTGTGGGGCTACCAAGGCGTTCTTTGCCTACTTTCTTTGGCCTTGGAAAAAAGCAGGTCGGGGTTTGGGGCTGAAGGCCCCAATTGTTTTTTGAAACAGCGTTTCTTAGCGCTGGACTCTTAAAAAAAGTAATGAAACTCAAACACTCTCTTATGCCTATATAATTGCCGGAGTAATATTTGAGGAGCGCTCGCGTGCGGTCAAGGCTGCTGGATGGAGACGCTGCGGCCTAAGTTGATATCACAAAAACCAGAAGCAAGGTTGGGGATTACCAGCAGATACTTAAAACTCTTGCATCTGCTTACAACTGGCCCTGTGATCCCGGGGCTGTTGCTAATAAAAGCGGCCCAAAGACCGAAGCCGCGGTGAAGTCTTTTCAGGGAGTGTACAAAAGTAAATTTAATGAGCGTGTAGCAGAGGACGGAAAAATCGGTCCAAAAACCGCCGTGTGGAGATTGTATTTTACGACAGGGGTGATGCTCAAGACTTGCTTGACCATCCGGGGATATGAATGTAAAGGTGACAAAGGCGGAGAACCCGGTTTACGATACAGAGCGGACAGAGAGGGAGCCGATAGAAATTACGGTGGCGTGCACAAAGTAAGCGATGGTTCTCCTTGATCTTGTCTACCCTGTGATAAACGTGCAATACCCATCTTCCACTTGCCCCAATGCTTGAGGATTCTCTCAATCACCCCATCGTCTTATATGTAACCAATGATCTTCAGTTTCTTTTTTCAACATTTATACATCTGAAAAAACAACTATAGATTAGCAGCATTCCCCAAGGGTAAAAATTTTATCATTTCCCGATCCGATCATTAGAAGCCCTAAGCTACTCCCGCGATTATTCCCACAAAGAGGCGGTGCTTTTTGATCACACTGACTCTACCGGTAAAGAAGGGTATAACTTCGAATTATTACTCCGGCAATTAAACTTACATAAAAATTTTCTCCATCTATTTCATAGGGCGAACGGCAGTAAGCTCCTAAAAAAAAACTATCGGGTACAAATCCGCCCCAATCACTGGCGAATGAGCGCTTTCGCCGGTCCTTTCATAGGGCCAATTGTTCGAGTCCTCGAGTTTTGGCCCTTCCCCGGCGGAAGCGCGAATATTGGAGCCAGTGTGGGGCTACCAAGGCGTTCTTTGCCTACTTTCTTTGGCTTTGGAAAGAAAGTAGGTCGGGGTTTGGGGCTGAAGGCCCCAATTGTTTTTTGAAACAGCGCTTCTTAGCGCTGGACTCTTAAAAAAAGTAATGAAACTCAAACACTCTCTAATGCCTATATAATTGCCGAAGTAATATTTGAAGTGCGCTCGCGTGCGGTCAAGGCTGCTGGATGGAGACGCTGCGGCCTAAGTTGATATTACAAAAACCAGAAGCAAGGTTGGGGATTACCAGCAGATACTTAAAACTCCTGCATCTGCTTACAACTGGCCCCGTGATCCCGGGGCTGTTGATAATTAAAGCAGCCAAAGACCGAAGCCGTGGTGAAGTCTTTCCAGGGAGTGTACAAAAGTAAATTTGATGAGCGTATAGCAGAGGACGGAAAAAGCGGTCCAAAAACCGCCGTGTGGAGATTGTATTTTACGACAGGGGTGATACTCAAGACTTGCTTGACCATCCGGGGATATGAATGTAAAGGTGACAAAGGCGGAGAACCCGGTTTACGATACCGAGCGGACAGAGAGGGAGCCGATAGAAATTACGGTGGCGTGCACAAAGTAAGCGATGGTCCTCCTTGATCTTGTCTACCCTGTGGTAAACGTGCAATACCCACCTTCCACTTGCCCCAATGCTTGAGGATTCTCTCAATCACCCCATCGTCTTATATGTAACCAATGATCTTCAGTTTCTTTTTTCAACATTTATACATCTGAAAAAACAACTATAGATTAGCAGCATTCCCCAAGGGTAAAAATTTCATCATTTCCCGATCCGATCATTAATACATTCTCCCCCTCTATTGACAATATCACACTCCAAAATATATTTAAAAATATCAATAAGATAATCCGAAATCACAATCCTACAAAACCCGGTTTATCATCTCTCGGTTTTAAAAGCAGTAAAAATCTCACAGGATAAGTTTTTAGTATCAGCAGTTCTCACAAGATTCTTTCTCAGTTGTTTTTTCAAAAATTAAAAACAATAAGAAGGTCCTCACTTCTTGCTTGTTACACAAATTTTCTTAACAATCATCACAACAACCTTTTAAGGAGGCTGTATTATGGGTATTTCACCTGAAATGAGAAGTTTTATTGAAGAGAAGATCACGGCACTTACCGAGGCTGACTATCAGCGTATCCCGATGGGGATACAGGATTTTTTCGACGAGAAAAGCGCTGTTATGGCACAGGTCCATAAGGACAAGGATGCTCTCATTGCCGCAGGGTTTGACTGGGACAGAATGGAGGAGTTTGAGGCCTGTTTCGAGATGCTTCTGCTTGCACACGGGCAGCGGGTTGTATCGATTCCTGATAATCCTGATGAAAGAGCAACCTATTACAGCGAACTGGCCATTGCAGAAGATGACAGAAAGGTCCTCAGACTGGTGCTTGATTACATTGCCCAGGAAACCAACGACAGGGATGTTCAAAGAATCTACCGGATGATTCAAAGCGGCCATGGAATGGTTGACACTATGGTCGATAATATCTCTTTTACAAAAATCATTTCCCGCTATCCGGAACTTGCCTCACAGATCCGTCCAGGTGGAAGGATGGTTACTCCCGAGTACCTTGAAGAAGTAAAGAGACGCTCCTTAACACTTTTGCGCATGAGAGGGGTGGTTGTCAGGGATGGAGTGCCTGCAAATGAAGCCGTTGATTATCAAAACAGAATCATCACTCTCTGTGTTCAGGCACTAACCTATGTCAGAAGATTTGCAAGAGCTGCCTTCTACAATGATCTCTCCTATTATAACAGTAACTACGCAAGCAGAAGAAGAACATCGTCGGCTTCTGGTGAACAGAGCGTAATGGATGAAGTATCAATGGAGCAGGAGCTGGAATCTGTCTGAGGCGGGATCTTTCTGCTCTGTACTGAAGGGATAGACCGGTAAGAGACCGGTTTATCCCTTTTGAAATGAATCAGGAAGTGTTCAGGGTTTTATACTACGAAAAGATCAGTGTATAAGGGAAAACAACTCATGAAGAAAAAGAAAAACGGTGTTGGTAAAAGCAAAGGACATGGTCCTGAGAAAAAAAATTCCTGCAAAAAAGAGAAGGAAAAGTTAATTACACCTCTTTTACAGGATCAGATTGAAAGGGAGATTGCCGCACTCAAAGAGAGTGATCTTCGCAGAGCATCAATGACTAAAAGTCAGTTTCTGCAGGAGTACTCGTCAGTTCTTCATCAGGCACACAGGGGATAAGGACGCGATCGTGGCTGCGGGGTACGATTGGGGAAAAATGGCGCGATATGAAGCCCTGTTTGAAAACCTTGTTATATCTTTGAGTGGATCGGATACTGCTGAATTTCGCTCTGCTGAGAAGATCCGGTTTGACCGGCTTGTCGCTGAAGCGCAAAGCTGCAGGGTGGTTCTGAAAGAGATCGGGGCCTATATAGTAAGTAAAGTTAAAGACAGGCGTATCTCAAACTATTTCAATCGGATTACAACAGGAAATGGGCTGAACAGTTGTCTGGTAAGCACATTCGATCTTATAGCACTGGTCAGGAAATACCCCGAACATGCTTCACAGATCAGCCCCAGGGGTGTTGCCGTTGATGACCGTTATCTTAAGGATGCGGCCCGGCGCGCAGTTGAACTTCTGCAGAGTAAGGGAGAGGTGGAAATCGAAACTTTACCGATACATGTAAAACGGCTGCGCCAAAAAAAGCTGATAACGCTCTGTATAAAGGCACAGATGGATATAAAAAAGTTTGCAAGAGCGGCGTTTGTGAAAAATTACCGGTATTACAACTCTAATTATTCAAGCTCTGTGAGGAGAGTACAGAATAAAAAATACGGCTCTGCGGGGCAGGAGTCGGATCAGGATGCAGATAGTCATTTACCATAATTGAGTTTTAGGAACACTTTGGCACACGCGACTGCCTCGCCAGAAGAAATCCTGAAAGATCACCCGCCGAAAATCAGACAAAATCGATTCTTACCTGCCGTTGATTATAACATTATAAACAGCTATTGGGCGATACACTGTTTGCCGAAAACATTCTTTACATTAAGGTGTTTTTTTGTAAACCTAAAATTATTCTGCCAACCGGTCCATAACAGAAACAAGACCCGCTTAATAGCTTTTCATCTGCTAATAACGAATGTATTGATCAGCCCCAAAGGGGCGTAATTCCATAGCCAGGGCTTCGCCCCTGGTCAAATGGAACCCACCATTATAGCCCTGAAAGGGCGTAACATGCATAACATTTGTATATCATCTTAATTTGAAATAATCAGAAACACGAACTGAAATATCAGGAACACGAACTGAAATATCAGGAACACGAACTGAAATATCAGGAACACGAACTGAAATATCAGGAACACGAACTGAAATATCAGGAACACGAACTGAAATATCAGAAACACGAACTGAAAAGTTAGAAACAAGGCTTGAAAAGTTAGAAACAAGGCTTGAAAAGTTAGAAACAAGGCTTGAAAAGTTAGAAACAAGGCTTGAAAAGTTAGAAACAAGGCTTGAAAAGTTAGAAACAAGGCTTGAAAAGTTAGAAACAAGGCTTGAAAAGTTAGAAACAAGGCTTGAAAAGTTAGAAACAAGGCCTGAAAAGTTAGAAACAAGGCCTGAAAAGTTAGAAACAAGGCTTGAAAAGTTAGGAACAAAGCCTGAAAAGTTAGGAACAAAGCCTGAAAAGTTAGGAACAAGGCTTGAAAAGTTAGGAACAAGGCTTGAAAAGTTAGGAACAAGGCTTGAAAAGTTAGGAACAAGGCCTGAAAAGTTAGGAACAAGGCCTGATTTTGCTTCCAAAGCCCCTGTTCCTAACATTTTTTGGCCTGTTTCAACCGTTTTTGGCCATGTTTCTATGATTTTGGCTATCGTTCCAGAGAGATTGATAGCTGTTCCTTGCTTTTTTGGCCATGTTTCTACCATTTCTGTGGTTGTTCCTAACATTTATGGTGATGTTCCTAACTTTTTTGCTTTAAACAACCCTCTTTCGGTAACATTTGCATTCATATAAGCACATCCTGTGGTTTTTTCCTTTATTGTTCTCCAAAATGCGCAAATGAGTGAGGTTTTTATTATAAATGTCAAAAACTGTTAATCAAAAGCACTCTCATGCAAGACAAACACATTGATGCTTCGGCTGCTCTGCAAAATGCTACCTTAACAATTTTATTTATGATGAGAAGAAAGATGAATACATTTGTCCAAACGGTTCACCCTTAATCAGGGAACGCATTGTATCCACAGGAGCCAGTGTACTGAAGGTAAATCAGCAAAAAAGGTTACTGTACATGTGAACCGTGTATTTCTAATTAATCATGTGGAGAAAGTACAAAGCAGTAGCGCAAAAAAACTTATTGAAGATACGTGACTCAGTCGTAGAAAAAGTGGCACACAAAGGGAGGGGGTTTTGGGATTACGCAGAATCATTGGCTTTGGAATTGACAGGGCAATGACAAGCTGGAGTTTTGCTGCCCGTAATACACAATCTTGAAAAGATATACAGCACAAAAGGGGTAAATGCCGTATTTACGTAAGCTGTCTGGGTAAATGCGGCAGATTGCCTGAAAGGTGGCGCTTTCTTAAGTGTTTAGTATCCTCAAAGGGTCGGAGCGTCCTCGGCAGCAGCCCAAATTATTCCTACTCTTATATTTTTGAGACAGCCTCTTCTTTTACATCCTGTAAATTTATCCGAGCGCCTGTTTTATGTCCCGAATATTGTGAAATGAAGATGAGTGCTATTTTGCTTTACGGGGTTGTTTCGGGTGATATTTTCTAACTGCTTTCCACAGTTAAACCAGAATAGCCCTTTTTCTCATTTAACTATTTACAAATCACTTTTCATAAAGTAAATATATATACATATTCTGCAATCACACATTTTACCATTCACTATCAATGACATGCACCATGAAAGCACCTTTACAGTCAATTCACAATGCCGCTCTAAAAGCCAAATACCTGCAGGCCGCTCTGTTTGGCGGACCGGAAGTTTCTGCAAAACCTTCAGTAAGAACCCCGATCACCTCTCAGTGGAAAAAAAGCGGCTCAATACGATCCATTGCCATGAATACCGGAATAAGTGTCAGTGTCAGAACAAGAGTTGTGAAGGAGCATTTTGTTGCAAAATGTTCCCCCGAATACGTGAAGCAGGGATTGCGGAGAGGTGTGCAAAGCCACGCACATACATTGTTATCTCCTGCCAGCCCAGAAAGAAATTACGGCATTGAATGGACTGGTGAAAAAGCAGGCATGAGCAGAAAGAAAGTAAAATTTTTAGCACACGACACCATTTGTCGTACAAAGGGATTACATTTGGGAGTAAGCCTGAACAGGATGAATTTACTTTAAAAAGAGAGCGAATTAAAAAGAATGGAATACTTTTCTCCTTCAGAGTTGAAAACAATCCTTCATTCAAAGAGGGCCAATATCTACTATCTTGAAAAGTGCAGGGTAATGCAGAAAGATGGCCGTGTATTGTACCTTACCGAAGAAAAATCTGCAAATCAATACTGGAATATTCCCATTGCAAATACTACCTGCATACTGCTTGGTACCGGGACTTCAATCACTCAGGCTGCGGTACGTTTACTTGCCTCAGCCGGTGTTCTTATAGGATTTTCGGGTGGTGATGCAACTCCCCTGTTTGCCGGAAGTGAAATTGAGTGGCTCACTCCGCAAAGCGAATACCGTCCTACGGAATATATGCAGGGGTGGATCTCTTTCTGGTTTGATGAGCAAAAAAGGCTTGCTGCAGCCAAAGAGATCCAGTTATCCAGGATCGGGTTTCTTAGAAAGGTCTGGAATAAGGACCGCGAGTTACGAAGTGCCGGATTTACAGCTGAAGACACCGAGATATCGCTGGAACTGGTTTCTTTTGAGAATAACATAAATCAGGCTACCCGTGTTTGTGATCTATTGCAAATTGAGGCACAACTGACTAAGAGTCTTTATAAGATTGCGGCGAACCGTACACAATATGGCAAATTCGTGCGTCAACGTGAAGCTCATGACACCGCCAATGTCTTTTTAAATTACGGTAACTATCTGGCGTATGGTTTGGGCGCCACAACTTTATGGGTGCTGGGGATTCCGCATGGTTTTGCACTTATGCACGGAAAAACCCGGCGGGGCGCACTTGTCTTTGATGTCGCTGATCTTGTAAAGGACGCATTGGTGCTGCCCATGGCTTTTATCTGCGCACAGCAGCAAACAACACTGCAGGGATTCCGCCAGCAGTGTCTGCAAATGTTTACCGCCAATAATGCACTGGACTTCATGTTTGATCAGGTAAAAGGAATCGCCCTCAGGCAGGACTGGGAGAAAATTGCGAAATGATCGTCACCTTTATCTCCCAATGTGAAAAAAAAGCCCTCAACCGCACACGCCGGGTGCTGGATGCCTTTGCGGACAGAATCGGTGACAACACCTGGCAAACAGTTATCACACAGCAGGGATTGCTCACGGTCAAAACACTCCTGCGAAAATCTGCAACTAAAAATACAGCAGTAAGCTGCCACTGGATACGAGGCCGAATGCATACGGAACTGGTTTGGGTGGTGGGAAACAAAAGAAAGTTTGATTGTGAAGGGAGAGTGCCGGTGAATAGTACTGAAAGAAACCGGAGCTATCGGGATGATCAAGACGATTGGAATTATCTGCCACTCATTCAATCACTGGCAGCACTGGCGGCACTCCTGCACGACTGGGGAAAAGCAAATGCCAGATTCCAGGAGAAAATCAACAAAAATTACAAGGGTAAACCTGGCGATGCAATGCGTCATGAGTGGGTATCCTGCTTATTGCTGAAGGTACTGATCGGCAATACCGATTCCAAAAGTGATAACGGTTGGCTAAGTTTGCTCGCTAATGGGGATATAAACGAAACACAAGTCAAACAAGCTGACCTTCAACAAATCCAAAATCCGCTAGAAGGTCTACCGCCAATTGCGAAACTGATAGCATGGTTAATCTTAACCCACCATCGGCTGCCTCTCCAGAAAGCCAAATGTAATGTTTTATTAGATGATTGGGAAGGAGTATCAGCGGAAAACCTTGATATGTTATTTGCTATTATCACAAAAGAGTGGGGCTACTGGAACCAAGAGGCAATACAAACACTTCAAGACTGCCTGAATTTTCCTCAAGGGCTACTCACCGAATCAAATCCATGGCTAAAGGAGCTAAAGCGCTGGGCAAAAAAACTGTGCGAGCAACAATCGCTAATTAAGGAAATTATGTCCGTAGGCAGCTATCGGATTATACTGCACCACGCACGCCTCAGCCTGATGTTGGGAGACCATTTTTACTCATTCCTATCAAAAAAAGAGTCCGGTGCATGGCAAAATACACTTGGCCTCGTTGCCAACACCCAAAAAGATGGTTCCCCAAAACAATCATTGGATCAACATCTGGTTGGAGTTTATCAGCAGACTAAACGTAACGTCTGGCGTTTGCCGCAATTTGAACAGACACTTCCAACATCTGATAATATTGCGGCGCTCAGAAAAAAAGGTTCCGGCAAATTCAGATGGCAGGATAAAGCTGCTTCTGAAATATATGAATGGACTATGCAATGTGACGATAAAAAACATGGGTTTTTCGCTGTAAATATGGCAAGTACTGGTTGTGGAAAAACTCTTGCTAATGCAAAAGTAATGTTGTCACTTTCGAAACACAATGATAGTCTGCGGTATATCCTTGCATTGGGGCTACGCACTCTTACATTACAAACCGGCGATGAATACAGGGAACGCATTTTTCAAAATAGCGATGGCAGTGATTTAGCAGTGCTAATCGGATCCAAGGCTATTGCGGAATTACATAATCAAGCATGTGAAGAACGCAGAGAAAAAATAACGATAGATGGAGGTTCAGAATCGCAGGAACCACTGCTTGATACAAATGATGAAGTTCTCTTCGACGGAGATATTCCCGAAGAGGGTTTGGCAACTATCCTGCAAAGTGATAAAGAACGAAAATTCCTCTATGCACCGATTCTAACTTGCACAATCGACCATATTATGGCCGCTACAGAGACGACTCGGGGTGGCCGTTATATTCTGCCAAGCCTGCGACTTATGTCTTCAGACCTCGTCATCGATGAAATCGATGATTTTACAGACAGCGATGCTATCGCTATTGGGCGACTGATCCATCTTGCGGGTATGTTGGGGCGCAAAGTGATGATATCGTCAGCTACGATTCCTCCAGCCCTTGCCGAAGGGTATTACAATTGTTACCGAGAAGGTTGGCGACAATTTTCCCAAACCCGTAATGCAACCCAAGCAATTGGTTGTGCATGGATTGATGAATACAGTACTGTAGTTACCAACATTAATGAAGCCAATTCACTGCAATCAAACCAACAATATGCTGATTTGCACAAAGCATTTGTCAAAAAAAGAATGCAAAAATTGGAGAAGGAACCACCAAGACGCAAGGCTGATATCGTTGAGTTTGATCCTGAGCTGGTTCAGCAGATTGCCAATGTAGATAAAGAGGCGAAACAAACTGCCTTTTTTAATACAATTGTTGATGCCTCGCTGGTTAAGCACCAGGGACATCACCAATTAGAGAGAAAAACCGGTATTAAGGTCTCCTTCGGAGTCATTCGTATTGCCAACATTTCGCCCTGTATTGCTCTGACGCGTTTTCTTTTGGAGTATAAGTGCCCAACTGATACAGCACTACGTGTCATGTCCTACCACAGCCAACAAGTTCTGTTGTTGCGCCACGAACAAGAAAAGCACCTGGATGCTGTGTTAAAACGAAAAGAGAAACAAGGTGAAGACCCTGCTGCATTCAATAATAAAGTAATACGCAGGCATTTGGATAATTTGGCTAAAAGAGAAAATGTACCGTCAAATGTGCTTTTTATTCTTGTAGCTACCCCCGTTGAAGAGATCGGGAGGGATCACGATTTCGACTGGGCTATTGTCGAGCCATCTTCCTATCGATCCATCGTTCAGTTAGCGGGACGGGTAAGAAGGCACCGAGAAGGAGAAATTGGTACTCCAAATGTTGGGTTGTTACAATACAACTGGAAAACAGTTCGGGAAGGAGAAAAGGAGTATGCCTGTTACTTTTCACGACCAGGGTACGAATTTAAAGGGAAGATCACTATTAACAGTAAAGAACGTAAGGCATCCTGCTTCACACATGATTTAAAAAAGCTAATTAATGAATCATATATAACTAAACGGCTTGATGCTATTCCCCGAATCGATGATAACTTACCAGAACGGTTTGGGCTGGCGAGGTTGGAGCATGCGGTAACAGCTCATTGGATTAAAAGGTACGATGCCAAGGGCCCTGAAACCTTGCAGGGCTACCTGTCGCAGCACTGGTATTTGACAGCCTTGCCACAGGCGCTTAATCGTTTTCGTCAAAGTAGAGCAAGTATACGCCTTTTCCGGTGTTTTGATAGTTCTAACCGTGCTTACTTTACCATAAAAGACGAAAGCGGCATGCCCGTGCGGACCATTAACGGTGATCTGATAAATCAGGATGATAAATACTGTATAACATCGGTTGAGTTGTCAACAGAACAGAAAGAAAACCTATGGCTTGAACGAGAATACCGGGTTTCGCTCGAAACTCTGGCAGAGCAAAACGAAATCGATCTTGATAAAGGCGCTCTTCGATATGGTGAGTTGTCTATTCAGGAGACGTATGAATCGCAAATGGCTCCCACCTACCTTTATAACGATCAATTAGGACTATTTCGAAATGAAAGGAGTTAAAGTATGCTCGATCCTGCAATACAAGAATTTTTCCAGAAGCGAAAAGACGATTGGCTCAAAAAGAGAGTTAAGCCCACTGTTGATGACGAAGAAAGGGGGAAACTGGAAGAAGAGTGCGAAGAGAAATTTTCAAGAGAATGCTGGTTACCTGATGCCGCGAAACGTGCTGGACAGATAAATGTTTGTACGCACCCATGCACTTTTAGTCATCCCAGTGCGCGAAAGAATAAAAACGGTTATGCGACTTCTGTTATTGCAGATAACAGGAAGTCACCAGATGGTTATCTGCGAACGGGTAATATTGAAATAGAAAAAGATGCTTACGGAAATGCTGCTGCATTAGATGTATACAATTTTCTGGCTTCGAAAATGCAGGACGGCAAATCCTTACTGCAACACATAGAAAATGATTCAGAACTTGCAAAAGAAATGCTCAAGATCGAGTCGGAAAGCTATGAAAATCTGAAAGCTGGATTTTTAGCAATGTCTCGAAGTAGCATTGACAATATTACCAGTTCGAAAATAAAACAAGTCTATTTTCCCACTGACAAGGGGTACCACCTGCTTTCCATTCTTAGCAATTCAGGATTGATTTATGAGCTGCGACGCCGGGTGGATGACCTTCGGTTTTCTGAAAAGCAGAAGGAAACGCGTGATCTGAAACGCAAAAACAGTTACAGCACACAGGGTTTTTCGGAAATATTTGACATTACGACAATCGGTTACGGTGGCACCAAACCACAAAATATCAGTGTTATGAACAACCAGTTTGGAGGAAAAGCACGCTTATTACCATCTGTTCCCCCTGCAATTAACAAGCGTAACATTAATTTTCCTAAAAAGAACTTTTTTATCTCTTCAATCCGTTTTTACGACATCAGGGAACCGCTGCAAAAACTGCATGGCATTTTCACAACCGGTACAGGTAGCGAAATACCCCTGAAAAATCTACGAAGTGGCCGGGACTATAGAATAGAAGAAATTCTCGATTGTATTATTGAGCGAATGGTGGCTTTACGTGCTGTTGCAAAGGAACAATACAGAGAAGAGAACAGCAATCTACTGCATCACCAAAAGGTCTGGCTTTGTGATGAATACCGGGAAGAGCGCGAGAAACAGGATGAATGGTTGGATGAGGTTTGTAACGAAATAGGTCAATGGATTGCACGCGCCTATGAAAAAATAATCAAAAAGGCCGTAACCCTTGGCCCTGCAGAGCGTGCCTACATAAAAAATATGATATCAACCCACAGGGAGGTACTGCGATGACCGAAAATACACTGCTGATACCACACATACGTATTCAAAATGCCAATGCTCTATCCAGCCCATTTACAATAGGCTTTCCTGCTATGACTGCATGGTTAGGTGCTGTACACGCCCTGCAACGCAAACTTAATCACAAACACACCACTGCGTCTTTCGATGCTGTCGGGGTGGTATCTCATCAATTCGATTTGCAAACGTATAAAGGACCAGGAGATTATGAATATTCCATTATTGGAACGGGGAATCCACTTGATAGAGATGGTTCGCGTCCAGCATTTATAGAGGAGGCCCGTTGCCATCTTGAGGTCAGTCTGGTTGTTCAGTACAGTAATATCGGGAAGCTGGAAGAGGCGAATGTTATTGAGGAAATAAGTCACCTCCTGAACAACGGAATGAAAATTGCCGGCGGTGATATCCTTGATTTCAAGCAACCTGTTTTCCACAAAACTTTTGAACGCTTAAAGACCAAGCTAATGCCGGGTTATGCTTTGATTGAGCGGCGCGACTTGGTGATTAAAGCAATGCGGGAAGGACAAGACGCACTGGATGCGATATTGGATTACCTGGCAATACACCATTACTGCGAGAAAGAAGATAAGAATGGAGAAACCACAGTCACTTGGAAAAGCCAGCGTAAACCGACCAATGAAAATGGCAGGCGCGGATGGATCGTTCCTGTGGCAACAGGTTTCCAAGGTATAAGCGAATTAGGGCAGGCAAAAAACCAAAGAGATCCGGATACACCGCATCGTTTTGCTGAGGCAGTAGTAACTTTGGGAGAATTCAAAATGCCTTATAAAATAGATTATCTTGAGGAACTGCTTTGGCATTATCACCATGATGCTGAAAACAATCTTTATCTATGTCAACAAAATCTGACAGATTCACAAACTCTATTTGAAAGAGATGGATTTTAATAAACCCTTAAATAAAAGGAGATTGTATTATGGCTAAAAAAGAAAACTCTGTATCTGTGCTGGCGTTCGAAAAAAAACTGGTACCATCCGATGGCTATATGTTCGGTACGCATTGGGATAATCGGGATCGGTTTACTCCGCTTAAGTTGAAGGAAAAATCCGTGAGAGGAACTATTTCCAACCGACTGAAACCTGCTGTTAAGAATGACCCTGCCAAGTTGAATAAAGAAGTTGAAAAACCCAACCTTCAAACAGTTGATGTCTGCGCATTGGAAACTGATCAGGATACGCTTAGGCTTCATTTTACTCTCAAGGTTTTAGGTGGTATTCATCAACCTTCTGCGTGCAATAATGCTCTTTTTAAACAAAGCTACTCCCAAGCCGCCAAAGCTTATGCTGAAAAAGAAGGCTTTCATGAATTGGCACGTCGTTATGCACTGAACATTGCTAACGGCCGTTTTCTATGGCGTAACCGTATCGGTGCAGAAGATATAGAGGTTAACGTAAAGTGTTTGAACAAAGGTCAAGATCAGGAATGGACTTTCGATGCAACGCAATACAACCTCAGAAACATGGAGGATAAGGATGATAAGGTCAGTGGTTTGGCTGCATGTATAGCAAAAGCATTGGCAAGTGACAACGATTTTTTAATGTTGGAAATTACCTGCTATGCCAAGATTGGCAAAGCCCAGGATGTTTATCCTAGTGAAGAATTGGTATTGGATAAAGGAAAGGGTAATAAAAGTAAAGTACTCTATTCAGTAGATGACATTGCGGCCCTTCATTCACAAAAAATTGGTAATGCGTTGCGCACTATCGATACTTGGTACCCTGATTTTACTGACCAAATCAAATCCGTTGGGCCCATTGCTGTCGAGCCATATGGCGCAGTTACAAATCTGGGCACGGCATTTCGTACACCTAAAGAAAAAAAAGATTTTTACACATTCTTTGACAATTGGGCCAGGGGTGGTGACCTGAACGCTGAAGATGAGCATTATGTGATGGCTGTTTTGGTACGCGGCGGTGTTTTTGGGGAAAGTGATAAAGATTAATGGAGGCAATTATGGATTACTATTTTGATGTTTTAATATTGCCGGATACGGAATTTCCTCCGGCAATATTAATGAATTCTCTCTACACCAAGCTTCATAAAGCCCTCTGGGATCTCAAGTCAACGACCATTGGTGTCAGTTTTCCCCGCTGCAAGGTTACACTTGGTAATTTGTTGCGAATTCATGGGACAGATTCTGATTTGAGAGAACTACAGGCTCAGAATTGGATTGGTGGCATGAGCGGTTACTGCAAAGTCAGCGAAATACTGCCGGTGCCAAAGAATGCAAATTTCCGCACTGTTAGCCGTAAACAACCAAACATGAGCCAGTCAAAACTAAACCGGCTCATTAAGCGTGGGTCTATTCCGGAAGACGAAATAAAACAGTACAAAGCAAAAATGTTCAGCAAAGGACTTGATGAGCCGTATGTTGAATTGGTAAGTAAATCAAATAGCCATAAACACAGACGCTATTTTGAGTTCGGTGAATTACAGGAAACCCCTACTTTGGGTGTGTTTGATCAGTTCGGGCTTTCCAAAACAGCTACCATACCATATTTTTAACCCTTATTTTGCGCCCTCGTGTAACTCATTGATTTTACGTATAGATTAATGGGCCGAATAAAAAAGGGGTAAACAGTGTAAAAAGTATGTTGCTTGTTTTATAACAAAGGGTTAGCGTTGATTTGCAACGGGTTCACTGCCGTATAGGCAGCTTAGAAATCAATGCTTCTCAGAGAGCTTTCCCGCAATGAGTTCACTGCCGTATAGGCAGCTTAGAAAATCATGGGGCTGGTGGATCCGCTCCCATGAGTGTTCACTGCCGTATAGGCAGCTTAGAAATCTGGCGTTCGTCGTCAGTCCATACCCGATCCGTTCACTGCCGTATAGGCAGCTTAGAAACTTATATGGTCATCCCGCAGCACCCGAACGACGTTCACTGCCGTATAGGCAGCTTAGAAAATCTACTAACAAATATACTACCAAAAGCTACACGTTCACTGCCGTATAGGCAGCTTAGAAAAACAGCGGGTACAGGTCTGTGAGCTCCAACAGGTTCACTGCCGTATAGGCAGCTTAGAAATCTGCAGCGTGTCTACCTCTTATTAGTCCATTGTTCACTGCCGTATAGGCAGCTTAGAAACCGACCTGTATTTGATGTAATAGTAGCAGGTGGTTCACTGCCGTATAGGCAGCTTAGAAATTGTTGTTTTTGCAACAGACCTTGCAGCACCTGTTCACTGCCGTATAGGCAGCTTAGAAATGCTCCCCGGCGGATACTGCAATCTGATTACTTGTTCACTGCCGTATAGGCAGCTTAGAAACAAAATACGAGACACAAAAAAGGATTGCGGAAGTTCACTGCCGTATAGGCAGCTTAGAAAAACAAATCACCATCTATAATGATACGTGCGTGTTCACTGCCGTATAGGCAGCTTAGAAATTTGAGTAAGGTTCGGGAGATGGTGGAGTATTGTTCACTGCCGTATAGGCAGCTTAGAAATGGACGGAAGAAGAGTTGTAAACCGCAGAAGAGTTCACTGCCGTATAGGCAGCTTAGAAATTTTATTAATTCTACTTTCTCTGAAAGCCCGGGTTCACTGCCGTATAGGCAGCTTAGAAAGTTTATCTTTATATCAAGCTCAAGCCCTTTTTGTTCACTGCCGTATAGGCAGCTTAGAAATCAGGCAACTCTTGATGTTGATGGGGATAGTAGTTCACTGCCGTATAGGCAGCTTAGAAATGTGCGCCATCAAATTGTTTCTCACCGTTTTGTTCACTGCCGTATAGGCAGCTTAGAAAATCAAAAATCCTTGAATACGGAATCAGCTGGTGTTCACTGCCGTATAGGCAGCTTAGAAATGTAATGAAGAAATGTATTGAATTATAACGTAGTTCACTGCCGTATAGGCAGCTTAGAAAGGGTGAAAAATATTTGTTCCCTGGCAAAAAAGGTTCACTGCCGTATAGGCAGCTTAGAAATGTTCGCTGTTGCGTTTATCTGCTCTTATGTCGTTCACTGCCGTATAGGCAGCTTAGAAAGGTAATGCCGGGTATGGTTGCCAGTCTGTTTTGTTCACTGCCGTATAGGCAGCTTAGAAATGAAATGAGGATAAAATTTTCGCCCCGACCTGGTTCACTGCCGTATAGGCAGCTTAGAAATGTTTCACCTTCATACTGCCTGACGAAACTATGTTCACTGCCGTATAGGCAGCTTAGAAATATGGTTCCGGTTAAACCCTCAAAAGATACACCGTTCACTGCCGTATAGGCAGCTTAGAAAGTTCGGGTGTCCTCAACACCTGAAACCTGATAGTTCACTGCCGTATAGGCAGCTTAGAAATCCAGATCCTATAGGTTGGCCGCGCCTGTCTACGTTCACTGCCGTATAGGCAGCTTAGAAATGATAATCTCTCAGTGTGATAATCATGCGTCTGTTCACTGCCGTATAGGCAGCTTAGAAATTATTCGAGGTGCATCTGACTTACGCCTTGCAGTTCACTGCCGTATAGGCAGCTTAGAAAACAATCTCGCCTGTTGGGTGTAACAGCGACACGTTCACTGCCGTATAGGCAGTTTAGAAAAACAGATGAGTAAAGTCGCCTTATTTGCCGTGGTTCACTGCCGTAGGCAGCTTAAGTAAATTCCCCTGACAAGGCATATGATAGATGTTCTGTTTTCACAGCCATACAGGTCAGTTTTCACGGCGAATGGTTACACACCTTACCCGCATGCGCCCGGAGTGATTCTTTCTTTTTTGTGAACCTTGTATTATATTTCAAACAGCTCAGTTTTCCACCTCTTTTACAAGGCATATATAATGGATTACAGATTTGCAGCAATAGACTTTGAAACTGCAGATTATGGCCGTGATAGTGCGTGTGCGCTCTCTGTAATAATAGTTGATGGTACACAGATTGAGGAAAAACACAGTTATCTTATCAGGCCACCCCGCAAGCAATTTACCTTTACCAATATCCATGGTATTACCTGGGAAGATGTTGAGAACAAATCAAGTTTCCCTGATTTATGGCCAACGATACAAACTCATTTTGAAAACATATCCTTCATTGCTGCTCACAACGCTCCTTTCGACCGTTCCGTATTAAAGAAATGTTGCCTGGTTCATTCCATTCAAGTACCTCAGATCCCCTTTTTGTGTTCTATGAAACTGGTAAGAGGGGCTTTAAATCTCTATCCAACAAATTTACCCCATGTATGCAGTCGATTTGGTATAACCCTGAAACATCATGATGCGGAATCGGATGCATTGGCATGTGCAAAAATCATTATATCATGTGTACAGCAGGGAATAATTCTTAAACCATTTATTGGTTGATTTGGCGCGGCGTCCTTCCGGGGTCGGACCTGAATTTATCAGTGTAACTGCCCAAACCTGACTGTAATTAGCAAAAACATCTGTGTTCCGCTCAGAAAGCATAAGGGTCGAGTGTCGGGGGGCAGGAGGATTTAAAGTGTAGCCAATCTCCCCTCGATACAGCAGGGGAATGCTTTCCCCACATGCAAAATCCCCCAAAAAAGCCAACCGGCTAAAATCAAACCCACCTCCACACCCACCACACTTCCTTTTTTTCTCCATGCATATTCCGTCCCTGACGGGCCGGGGAGATTTTTTTTGTATAATCGGTTTTATAAACATTTCGCCCCTAACGGTGCTGCCGGAACAAAAAACAATGTGGGACATCAGGCACGGGGTTATAGGTTTTGCTGCGTAAGTTCTAAAACAATTCGCCTACCGAGAGAGCGGATAAACGAGGTACCTACCCCCCGTCTATCAGTGCAGTGATGCGAAAAAAAGAATTCATAATCCCGTTTACGGCTGTTCTGTTTTCTCACTCAGGGTCCAGAGTGTATCCTTGTCTCCAATCAGATCAACCCACACGTTCCTTGAATCGGATCCCCAGTTAAAACTGTACTCAGAGAAAAAATACCCCTCAGCAGTCACGTATTTGTCGATCTGTTTTTCAAAGGGAGTTGATGGAACCACACGGTTCAATGTAACTACATGACGAGGGTAACCAATAATTTTTCTGGAAACCCTTTTCTTTAGTGTATAGGTCTTATTGTTAAAAGTATAGGTATCGATTTGTTCTGCACTGATACGGGATTTGGGAGCAGGTGAAAAAATCAACCATAGGATGTTAAGAATAATGTAGGAGGAGAGCAGAGTTGCAGCAAGTCTTTTGAACAGATTTTTTTTATTTGATAGATAAATACGCCAGATTATTTCAGCAATAATGGTTAAGGCTGAAAAATAAAGAAATACATTGAACAAGTCGTTTTGAAAGGAAACTCCGGTCAGATCTAAAACAAAAGACATAAACAACACAAGAAGATAGAGTATAACCCTTTGTGTTTTCAGAAGTTTGCATTTACAAAGAAAATACCCCAATGTGACAACCAACAAAGGAAAAAGTGCCTGAGTGAGAAGAAAATTAAAGTTCATGAGTAGATTCCTGCGTAGTATTAGGTTAGTGTAGAGAGATAAAATATGTGTAACCAGGAAGACAAACGATGTAGGAAAATAGTTCTGCCGACACCTGAATACCACAGGAAAGTGTCAACAGAACAGAAGTTTTTACAAAAACCATCTCATTTTCTCAGATTAACGCACCATGTATATCCGTTTCATACCCTGAAGATCAGGCGTATTGTATCGTAAAAAGTATACTCCAGAGGACAGTTCAGTGTTGCTTGCGCCAAGAGGTATTTTTAACTGCTCTGAGGTCCCGATATCTCTTCTGTAGGTTTCCACAACTCTTCCACTTGCAGTAACAATCTGCAATTCCACCCGACCGGCATTGGCAGAGCTGATAAGTACGTGTGGAAAATGCTTCATAGATTCAAGGGAGACAGATGGTGTCAAATGAGCTTTACTGATACCCCTCCCTTCAATAAGCTGATTGTAATCAGCAAACTCGAAATCAAACCAGTTTATATTATATAAACCTGTTCCGGAACCGTTTCCAGTACCTGTGAAAAGTGTTCTCAGGATGTGAC
This sequence comes from Chitinispirillum alkaliphilum, assembly GCA_001045525.1. Classification (NCBI taxonomy): domain Bacteria; kingdom Pseudomonadati; phylum Fibrobacterota; class Chitinispirillia; order Chitinispirillales; family Chitinispirillaceae; genus Chitinispirillum; species Chitinispirillum alkaliphilum. The sequence goes on from LDWW01000021.1 coordinate 53,311, forward strand.
GCCCACGGCTTAGCTTCAGCTCAGTTGAAACAGTTTGCCACTCCTGCCATCCTCCTGTATTCTCAACAGTAACTCCTCCAACCTCTTCCCCATCAATGATAAAACGAATTACCCCACCTTCAGAATCAGTGGCAACCCTTACATAAACATCATAGATCCCGCTTGCCTCTATGTCTATCAAATATTCCGCCCAGTTTCCATCATCAATATAAGCGATATTTACCCCCCCACCATCATCCTGTGCAGGCTCTGTCTGAATTCCTAACCTTGAGGCAAAGTCCTGTGCCTGTACAAGCCCTGGAACGGCATAATAACTGGTGTCCAAAGGTATTGAAGGTATGTTGTTTTCTATTTTGTTTATATAAGCAACAGCACTTGTAAATGCTGCATTGTAGTATATACAGTATTCGCTTGATACATAATTATCTATATTGTCATAGAAATTGCCGCACAGAGATTCCGGCCCTCCCGCCAGACCACCCGTAAGCTCATACTCATAATTTACAGACCCGGGATTGCTCCTTTCCTCCCTGTATAACGACCAGGCATCTCCTCCTTTACCAAAAGCAGCAGCATGATGCGGATGGCGGGGATAACCTCCGCCCAGCTCATTGTAGCCTATGAGAAAGGAAAAATTACTATCCACATTTGCAAATCCGTCATGGCTGCCAAGAATAAAGTCAACATTTCTCTTTGCAAATTCATAAGCCGAGCGGTTTCCTGTGTGCATATGATACAGTGCTGCCAGCATAGCCGCATTTGATGCATTGCGCAAAGACCCCCAATTGACATTATGCCAATACCCGCACCAGTCAACAGAATATCCTGACACCCTGCTGGAGACTGGATGTAACCAGCGTGGGTCAGATGTGATACTGTATAATTCAAGAAAAAGTATGTGGTTCATTCTTCCATAACTGAAATGCACACCGGTTGAGATTCCGTATGCATAACTTATCGCCTGATTTAAATATCCCTCATCGCCTGTTGCCCTGTAAAGCATTGCAGCAGCCAAACCTACATTGTCTTCCCACTCAATACCTTCCATCCAGTCATAGTGGGAGTCTCTTGCGTTACCCGTACCAAAAGGATTTATCCTTGCTATATCATAATACTGTTTTGCAGCCTCAAGACACTCATCTGCATAGTCTTCATCAAATTCCCTGTATACAACCGACATTAGTGCAAGTGCTGCAGCCGCATCACCCAAAGCATTTGACCGCCCACTTGTAGTCGAGTATACTGCCCTTATATTGCTTTCATCATATAACTGCTGGAAAGAGTTGGTGATGGGATCGGAAAAACTATTATGATCCCTTCCATCCCCCACCTGCCAGTAAGCGGTTCCGTTATGAACACCTTTTATCAGATAATCAGTCTGGATTTTCACCTCGTCAAGTATGTCGGGAATCCCATTTGGAGGGGGGGCTGAATAGGCCTGAGAATAATTATCCGGATAAGCCTCAGGGTAATTGAAATAACCATATAAAAATGTGAAAGCAGCATAGGGACCGGTTACATGAAATTTTATGTAGTCTCCGCAATCATGCCACCCACCCGTTAAATCCCTGCCTACAGCCTCTCCGTCTGTCAGGTGACATCCTCCAGAAGGATGAATCCAGGACTGGGTATCCCCACATCTCTGGGCTCCGAGAAAATAGGTGGACAGGTGTTGAGCAAGTGCATAGTCATGCTCCGAAGAAACTTCACCTGCTGATGCAAATATCATCAAAAGACAGGATAATTTGACCGCCATGTAGCCTTGTGTTGCCATTCTCTCCCTCTCCCAACGCTGTTATGCCAGTTTAAGCGATTAAAAAGTGCGCCCTGAATAAAAGCTGCACTATACTGTATATGAAACAAACTGAAAGTATACCACTTAATATAAGAAACATTCGCAGGTTTCGCTAAGCTTTTTACAATCCGGCCTGTAACGGCTTGATTTTAAACAGATTCTTTGGGGAAGTGTGATTTTTTCGGGTAAATTTGCATACCTGTCAGACAAATGTTTCAGCCTCCCCTCCCCTTAAAAAATCAGTAAATCAGGGTGCCAAGCCTTATGCCCTCAAGATATATCTCATCAACCCACAGATAAACGGTATCACCACTGCTGTTTGCGGGGGTATCTGCCAGAAATGAAATGGTGGTAACAGACTTCAGGGCCTGCTCCAGGGTGTAGCCCTGCAAATTGGGTCTGCTGCCCGGTTCAATGGTAAAGGAGTCAATCGGTATTCTGTAATGGGTCCACTTCTGTGACAATTCAATTTCGTATGAAAAATGTTCTGTATTATCCTGTATAGATTCAAGCAGTTTTGAATATAGCCTCAGTTTTACTTTACCGCTTCCCTTTGCCTGAAATGATACAGCCTCAAGTTCTTCAAGATTGTAATATCTGTTTGGCCCGCCTCTGCCAACAAAAAATCCCACTATCCCCCATGGATGTGGTTGAGAGCTGTCAAGTTTGATTCTTGTTTTCAGACTTTTACCCGAAAAAGCACTTTCACCTGAAACAGTGCCCACCGAAGCGGTAGATCCGGCTCCAAAGCCCGCATCTGTAACTGTAAACCACCAGCCACCAGTACCGATCAACCGGCCAATATGTGTCTGACCGTACCCCATCGAAAAATTATCAATAAGAACTTTATCGATATTTGAATGTACTCTGAAATTTTCCAGATCATTTTCTGAGTCAACTATAAGTGTAGCTCCAATTGTTTGCTCTGCAGCTCCTCCAACATCTGCACCCGTTAAAACTATATACTCACCTTCCGGTACATTCCTGAACAGAAATCTCCCATCGGGCCCCACAGTGGTCCGGTATGATGAGCCTGACAATCTTATTTCTGATGACAGTACAGAGGTGTGCTGGACCTTTCCGGAAACATCAACACCAGGCTTGAGCTTAAAATCAAATCTCTCAACATAATCGGGGTATGAACTTATATCTTTTACAAGCAAGGCTTCCTCCAGATCCATAATCTGGAGATTTGAAACTTTATGCTCCGGGACTCTGACCACAAAAGATCCATCTGAAGCGGTTCGTGTACTGTCGACAATCTCAGATTTTCCCTCATAAACACATGTCAGCCATTCACTTCCTTCCACTACGTAAACAAGTCCATTATTCAATGGCAAGCCATCGCATGACTGCACTTTCCCTGTGATGGTGCGGGTATTGGGATAGTCGGTGCCACCACTTCCTCCTGCTACATTATCGTAAGCACACCCTGTAACAATCAGACTCAGCCCTGTGACAGATGACAAACAGAACATCAGAAACTGCTTCCATACCCGCCTCATGTAAGGTCTCCCTTTTTTTGGGTTGGAGGAAAGATTTGGGCAACAGGAAACAGCTGCACATTCAGAGAGACAATCCTGTCTGCTTCACCAGTGTCATTTTCCGATTCAAGGAACAATTGCCTCAGCTCATCGATTTTTTGGCACATTTTCTTGTAAGATGATTCATCCACCCCTTTTAGCGCCATGGTTATATGACGTTTCTCCTTATCAGTACTTTCCATTGCGTGAATGCTTGCTTCGATAAGTGATCTCTTGACATCATTTACAACCGGATGAGGCATATCTTTATAACTGACAACACTGTCCTGCACCGGGTAATACCACCCGGTGGAGCTGTCCTGCCTTACCATATTCCATTTTTTCAGTTTGGTGAGTGCTTTTTTTACATCTGAAGTTGTTAATTGTAAATTAACAAGAGCATCAGAGATTTCCCTGGCATCAGATACTCCCCCCCTGCAGCTTACATATTCTCTAATTACCGGATACCGCCAGGATGCAAAATATTCCAGTTCTTTTGAAGCAAGCATGGTTCTGAGGTTCTTTTTCCGAAGATCTGCAAGAGATTCAAAAAGTTCCCTTTTCTTCCCGTGATCATTGCAGTTCTCTTTTTCCACAAGAAGCCTGAAATACTCTGTTTCATCCCCTCTTAAATCCAGAGCCACTACAAAACCATCCACATGACGCGATCCGATCTTTTTCCTTTTTGATATAACATCACACAAAAATGATCGGGATTTTATTCCTGCACGCTCAAGAAACTCTTTCTGGCTCATACCAAAACGTTTGGCATAATCATACCAGTCACGAAGATAATCGGAATATTCCTCGTAAGTGAAAAGCGGGGTATTCATGCGGTTTTTTTTCATTTTTTGCACCTGATACCAATATAAGTACAAAAATGAAGATCGACAAGATTTTTAGCTGCCGCAAAAAAATACAGATATTTATGATGAAGGATAATTTCGGGGACACTATCAAACAAAAAGAGAGGAGACCGAATTTTCAGATGCAAAGTTTGAAAATGGTCTCCCCAAAAAAAACGTACTTATCTTAAGAGTCCCCTGGAGCAGATGTTTCCTGGAGAAGTTGATAAGCTTTCTGCTCCAGTTCCTGAAGAGTCTCACAGTCGGGGTTGTGTCCCAGACCAACAAGTGACCAGCGTCTGGCTTCTCTATAATTTTCTATTGCAATATAGAGATTTACAAGATTAGCGTAAGTGTCTGGTAAGTCAAAGCGTCTTTCCAAAGCTTTGAGATATGCAGCCTCAGCCTTGTCAATTTCACCTCTTGCTCCGTATATTGTTCCCAAATTGTTCCATGCAAGACTGTATCTTGGGTTCTGTTTTACCACTTGCAAATAGAGTTCTTCCGCTAAAGAGTCTTCCCCACTTTTTTGCAGTTCAACGGCCCTGTTGTACATTAAATCAACAGAGTCAAGATCGGCCGTTTCTCCGGCAGCACTTCGTTGCGGATCAGTTACATACAAATATCTGTTTTCAATATCTCTGTTTTCTATTGAATCATCAAGTTCACGTGCCCTTTGATAATAAATGTAGGCCTGTTCTACTTCATCCAGATTGTAATGAGCAACAGCCAGGTTATACAGTACTATGGGATTTTTTGGCTCCATATTCAACAGCTGTCTGTACCAGATTCTTGCTTTTCCCCACAGTTCAAGAGCAGATGCAGCATTTCCTGCCAAACGACATACATCAGCCCTGTCCCCTGCAACAGCTTCTCTCACCAGTACCTCCGCCATCGACAATGCCTCCTGATACATCTCCCCGTTAAAAGCCGAGAGTGCAACATTGTATCTGGCAGCGAAACTGGTATCTCCGGTTTCCTGGAACAGTGAGATTGCCCTGTGATAATCGCCGGTATGAAATGCAATTGACGCCATGACCCAGGTTTTTTTTCTGTCCCATTGGGCATCTTCCGGAAGGTTTGAAAGTGCATGCTGTGCCTTTTCTCTCTCACCCCTTGATGCATAGATTCTGGCCAGTGCAAACCAGTCATAGTAATCTTTTTCTTCAAGAGATTCCAGTATATTCAAAGCCCCCACAGTGTCCCCCTGCCAGTGATCCATCTCTGCCTGAGCTCTGCGGGTATGAATTGATGAAGCATACTCATCCCTCAATATCTCAAGCATCTCTTTGGCTCTGTATTTTTGGTTCTGACGCTGGGAGAGGAGGAAAATATTGTACGCTGCCAGATCTCTCTTTTCAGATTCCAGAGCTCGTGAATAGGCGTGGAATGCCTCTCTGTATTTTTCCATCCCCATATATACGTTACCGATATTTATATGCAGCCCGGAATTGTCGGGTTGCTGCATCAATGCCCTTTGATAATACCCCAGGGCATCTGAGAAACGTCCCTCCGATTCATATGACAATCCCATATTTATCCAAAGGACGGGATTGTCCGGATCATCCCTGAGATTTCTCTCCCATAACAGCCGCGCTTCATCAACTTTACCCTTGCGATTTAGGACAAAGGCAAGCAATCCTCTGGCTGCCACATTGTTTCTGCTGGCATTCAGACTGCGCTCAAAGGCTTCCCTGGCACTCCGAAGATCATTTTGTTCCAGATATGCATATCCAAGCTGATAATAGAGCCTCCAGGGATTCTCTCTCCAGCGTGGGATTATCTCTTTTATAAGCTCTGCTGCTCTGGAGGGGTATCCGGCCATAAGATAAGTTTCAGCAAGCTCATACTCAGTTCTTACCTCAACAACAAACCGAGCTATGGCTTTCTGCAGAACTTCAATTGCTCTCTGCATGTTATGCTGTTCACGGTAAAAAATCCCCAGATGGCGATAAATCCGTTCACTTTTATGCTCTTGGGGAATCGATTCCAGAATATTTATGGCTTCGGAGGGATCTCCTGCGATATACTGCATTATTGCAAGCTCAAACAGGTAGTCCGCACACTCTCTTCCTGAGCATTTTTCAAGCTCGCTTTCCAGATCAGAAACAGCAGAAGCTATATCCTCAGGTGACTTCGTTCTCAGGGCAAGATTCAGTTGTGCAGTTCTGAGATCGGGATCGATCTCCAGGGCTGTGGTGAAATTTTCCGCAGCTCTCACACTGTCTCCCATGTTATGATAGATCACCCCCAGCAGATCATAAAAGTCAGCTCTTCTATCCATTTTAATTGCTTTTTCAACCAATTCCTTAGCAACCTCATGTTCACCCAGACGATTAGCATTCAAAGCCCTCATATAATAGAGTGATGGTTCCTGAAGAGAATCACTTAAACCATCCCACACGGCTTCAGCCTGGGCGAATTTCTGATCATTAAAATAAAGCTGCCCCAGATTATAACGTAAAAGAGGATCCTCAGGATAGAAGCTGATTCCCTGCTCAAAATAATCCCTTGCACCCGGGAGATTTCCACACTCCTTGGCCGATATCCCTGCAAAAAGGAATGCATCGGCACTGGGCGTTTGGTTGTTGGAAAAATAATCCTCAAGGGTCTCCAATGCACCACTGCAATCCCCAGCTTCCATATGAGCGATTGCCAGTTCAAGCAGAACTAATCTGTCAGCACCTACCTTAACAGCCTGGGACAGATAGTGTAAGGCTTTGTCAAAATCACCCCTTGCCCCCTCTATTCTCCCAAGCTGCGCCAGAGCTTCTTTGTGATCCCCGACACTTTTTAGCACGTTGACAGCTCTTGAAGTATCCCCCGTAACAATCAGGGCATAAGAGTAGAAATTCCATACATCCTGCAAATCCGGGGAGATTCTGTAAGCTCTTTGCAACCTGCTTATTGCCTGAGAATTCTCCCCCAGTTGCAAATGAACAAGACCAAGCCTCACCATAGCTTCCGTAAATCTTCTGTTGAGTCTCAGAGCCTCTTCAAGATACTCCTTTGCCAATTCATGCTTTTTTTCATGTAATGCCAGAAATCCCAGATTATAGTATGCTACTGCATAGTCAGAATCTCTACTGATAAGATCAGCCCACACTTTTTGTGCACCAGCCACATCCCCTCTTCTGAAATACACAACACCCCTGTTATTCATGGCGTCACTGTATAGGGGGAAAATTCTTAATGCCTCGTCGAAAAAAGACATAGCAGTGCTGTAATTTCCCTGCTCTAAAGCTTCAAGCCCTCTGGTGTTCATCTCATAAGCATCGTCGGCAGCCTTTATAATGGCAGCTGGCATTCCTTCATCATTACTGAAATCGAATTCAAGATCGAATTCAAAAGCCCTCAGGTTTCCTGCAAACAGAATCAGGGCCAGAAGAGCTGTTTTTCCTGTAAAATTTTTTAGTTTATGCATGGAAAGAGATCCTGGAGGTTAACTCCTCAAAGTGTGTAAAGGAAATATCGGGTACTATCTTGTCTTTTTTATCATGAAAATATGCACTTTTCTCATCACCCACAAACATAGCTGTTTTCATGCCTGCAGCCTGAGCAGGTTCGATATCCAAAATCAGGTCATTGCCCACAAAGACAGTTTGCGACGGATGTATATGCATTTCGTAAAGAGCATCATACAAAACCCTGAAGAGCTTTTGATTGGGTTTAGCCACTGCGAATTCATAGGAAAAAAATGTAAGATCCACATCAAAAACCTCATTGTAATCATCCGCTTTCCCGGCAGATTGATCCCGCAGCATAAGGGTAAGATCGATCGGGGTGTAAAACTGAGCATTGGACAAAATGCCAAGAACAATCTGATTTCCCCTGAGTTTTTCCATAGTTTCATAAACTCCGGGATAAAGCTCCCTTCCCAGTGAGAGAAAATTATAGGTAAAGGCAAGATAACGGGAAAAATCACCTACTTCTCCCGGGCAGTGTGGCTGGGGATCGTAACCATGCCGTTTCAGCATCAGTACAATAACATTCCATACTTCCTCTACCTTTATCTCAGGAAACAAACTCCCCTTCTTCTCTGCCTTATCATGACTCATAATAATCAAACCGCGGTAAAAATCCGCAAGCGTCTTTTCCACTGATTCACCGGGATTGATTTTCATTAAATAATCACTCATTTCAAACCGTTCAGCAATTTCTCTAAAAGATTCAAGAAGCGTTTGCTCCCTTGATTCAGCAGTTTCAAATCCGGGACGCCAGTAATTAATCAACGTTCCATACACATCAAAAATTACAGCCCTGATATCTTTTAGCTGATCGACCTTAGAAGGATATTGTACAGAGTTCAACTCACGGGGATACTGAACTTTCTCTTTTTCATGAAGAGTAGCTGCATATTCTGCTAACTGGGACAAAAAAACTCCTTTTTAATTAGTTCCTGAGCAAAGCTTATATCAGCCCAAAATAAGCTCAATTTAACACATACCGCAAAATAAAAAACTAATTGCTTAAAAAAAATAATTCCACCAACATAAAAGAAAAACTTAGAAAAATCTCAGTATAACGAAAAACAGAATTATTGAAACAATATGGATCCCAATCAGCATAACCAGTATACATACACGTAATCGTTTGCCGAAACACCTTTTTGTATCCTTTTTACCCTGTTATTATGCCGTGCCTAAAATGTAGTACAAAGGCTCTGTTAATGAAATTTGTTCTGATCATCGCAACATGTTTATTCCCCCAGATAAGCCTTGGCAATGAGTTAAGCATACCCTGGAAATTCTCAGCAGAGACCACGGTAAGTGCCAACCTCAACACCTGGTCAGATAACTGGGAGAGAAGAAACAGTGGTTCATTCACATGGATATGCAGAATCAACAAATCCCTGGACGCCAAATTATCAGAAAGAATGCTCTCTGAAACTATGCTCAGGCTGGCATTTGGACAAACCTCTATCAGAAGTACAGAAGATAACAGTTGGTCCTCACCGGAAACCACAACTGATATGGTAGATTTCCTATCCATCTTAAAATTATCTCTGGAAGGTTTCATCGACCCCTATGCAAGCATCAGGATGACAAGCCAGTTCCACGATACACGGGACAAGTTTAATGTCAGATTTCTAAACCCCATCACTCTCACCCAAAGTTTTGGTATCAGCAAAAACCTGATCAACGATTCTGATTTGAGATGGAGTTTGCGTCTTGGGGGTGCATTCAGATCAAAAATTGACCGCGACACCATGATTTATCATAGTATCGAAAACAAAAACAAACCAACCGGAAACTTTGAAAACTCCGTCATTTCAGATGGGGGAACTGAACTTATCTCTGAAATACGGGTCAGAAAAAATGACTGGCTGACCTTTAACAGTAAATTACTGGTATACGAGGCACTGATCCTTCCGGATCATAAAAGGAGTACGCTCTGGCGTTTCCCTGAACTAACCTGGGAGAACAATCTGAAGATCGATTTAACCAAACACATCATGCTCAACTATTACCTGCAGATTCTCTACGACAGAGAGAAAGGGCCAGACCCAAAATTTCGGCAAACCTTTTCAGGCGGAGTATCCATGACCTATTCGGCCGGGAGCTAAAAAGCCTCAAGAACATAAACATGCTGGTTTAATCTAAAAAATAAGGAGACCCACTATGCAAACCGCATTTCGTATCAAAAAACGAATCGATTCAACGGCATCTCTTAACCTGAATTTTCCGGAATTGGAATTGCTCAAACACCGGGAAGTAGAGATAATTATTCTGGTAGACGGAAAAATTGAAGACGGAACAAATCCACCAAAGGCCTTGCAGAACTCAAAACACGCAGCCGGATCATTCATTTTGGATAAAGAAGCGATGGAACAAATTCTTGATAACAGATTAAGATAACCCGTTCAGATCAAAAAGCAGCCCGCTGGAATATAATGCCCTCGGGCTGCTTTCATATTGTATTTTTCATCCAAAACCGATATATCACCGGATAACTCAGGGGGAAATTCAGGATGCTCACTTTCATAGGTATACTAGCCGGAACTCTGACCACAATCTCTTTTTTGCCCCAGGTAATTAAAACGCTTCAAACACGCTCTACCAAAGACCTCTCACTGGTGATGTACTCCCTGTTCACATGCGGAGTTTTTCTGTGGCTGCTGTATGGGATTGGCTTAGGAGAGATACCGATAATTTTATCCAATACTGTAACACTTGTTCTTGCATTTCTCTTATTGGCAGCAAAAATAAAGTATAAGTAAACACAGTGTGCAGATTTCAACCATAAACTATTGCAAATGTAGCGACAAACCCACTAAAAGTATTATATTTTTAAAAACCTGAGATATATTGTATATGAGAGAGTTGTTTGAAATACCTGATAAGAAATCATCTAATAAACCGCTTAAACATGTGGAAGGGTGAAAAATGCTCAATTTTTTTACACCAATTAAATCCTTAGTTCTTCTCCTTATTGTAGGTTGTGTATCAATTTTATCTGCAGCACACCACAGTATCTCCGATCTCGAAGCACTTGAAGCAGAACTGGCCGGGGAAGGAGTATCTCAATTCAGTGGAAATTACCGCATTCTGGTCACAAGACCTGTGTTTGCCCCCTATTCCGAAGAAACCAGAACCCAGTGGATCTCTGCTGTAAGTGAAGCCTTTTTCAGGTACAAAATCTCAACAATGCCCAAAACCTATATCTATACTCAAAACCAGATCAGCACTGTACTGAGAAACTATCGCGATTTCTCCAGAAGAATTTCTAAACAGGCGTATATAGATGCTGCAAAAGAACTGGGTGCCACCCACCTCCTATATCAGGAATATGAACCTCAGGGAAGGGATCAGATAAGATTTGCAACCGAATTGATTCAGATTTCAAACAATTCTGTTGTCGCAGGCAGCTCAAAATCTTTCGAAATCTCTGAACTCGAAGCCGGACTGTTTGAAATCCTCGATCCTGTAGCGATGTATATCTACAGAGGTGCAAGAAACAAAGCTGCATACACCAGTCAGTTTCTGGGGGGAAATCAAAGGCTGCTGCAAAATCTTGGAAACGAGCTTATTAAAGAGGGAAACTTCGATCAGCAAAGAGCGAAGGATGTTTTCGCCCCAGTAAACAGACTGGCATCACAAAACCCTTCAGTGCTGGTAACACGCTACAGCGCAGCCAAACTCGCGGCCCGATCCGGCAATTATCGCCAGGCAACAGAGCATCAGTCTGCGCTTCTGAGCCGCGCTGGTGAGCATCCCGCACTTCTTCTCAATATGGCATATTACTACAGACTGGCACAGGACTATTCACAGGCGCTCAGCACTTTGGGAAATGTAGAAAATGTCGAGGGACTGAGAATACCTGCAGCAATGGAAAAAGCAAACATCCTTGAAGCAATGGGTAATTATTCTCAGGCCAAAACCCAATACGAGATGGTTTTGCAAAGCGGAAAAGCTACAAGCGAAATCTACTACCGTCTTGCATTGGTCAGCGTTCAACTCGGCCAGCCCGCTGAATCACGCAATTATCTTAACCAGGCCCAGCAGGAAGGACACAACCTTACATTCCACCAACATTTCAGACTCGCCCGTGCCTATAGTGAGCAGGGCAGTTATGACCAGGCTGCGCTCGATCACCTGAATCAAAGCCTTGGTATAAGGCAGAACAATCCCGATGCCTGGAAACTTAAGGCACAGATTCATCTGCGCAACGGAAGAGACAGTGCTGCTGCACAATGTTACGTAAATCTCTTCCATATCGATAATTCTCAATACAGATCAAAACTGCGCACCGCAGGTGAAATTTTCGAAAGAAACGGCTACACCGAAGATGCAAGAGATGCCTATTCACTTTTTCTGGCCAGAAGGTTCAATGATCCGGTTGTCTCCCTGAGACTTGCAACCATATACTTCAATGAGAATGATTGTAACAACGCCACAAACCTGCTGGAAGGAATCGATACTCTAAACATAATCAGAGATGAAGCTACCAAAATAATGGATCACTGTCTGGGACCTAACAGAGGGGGACGTGCCCACAATCCTCACGCCACCATGTCATCGAGCAGAACCTCACCTTTCAGAATTATTCTTGGTATAAGCTCCGGAGTTTTGGCTGCAGGAGGAGCTGCAGGTGGTTTTCTGGCAGACAGAGAAATCCAAAACCTCAATGAAGAGATCAATGATATATCCAGAACCAACCACCAAGAGCGTGCCTTTGAACTACATAATCAGATAAATAATACCAGAACATTAAGAAATGCCCTGTATATAACTGCAGCTGCTTCTCTTTCCCTTTTTACAATTAATATCGCAATACCTTCGGGAAGGTGAACATCAAAGGCACAATGAGCAAATCAGCTGCTCATTTAGAAATTTTACCTTAGGTCAGGGATGAAAAACAAAATTGTAACATCGAATAAACAGAAGAAAGCAGGTCAAAACATGAAATATTCAATACTGTCGGTTTCTTTTGGCATACTTCTTTTAACAACACTCTTTTTGGGGTGTACGGATTTGGAGTTCACTAACCCTATTGACCCAAACAGTGAGAACTATGTTGGTGATGATCTCGCCAGGTTTGATCCGGAAACCGGTCAGGCAAGATATTTCAATCAGGATGTACAGGACTCTCTTGCAAACATAGGTGATACGATTCCCCCGGTTATCAGATTGCTCATAGAAAGAGATGGGCAGCTTACCGAAGAAGGAGCTGATATTGTCTATGTGGAAAAAGGCGATTCCAGAAAAATAGAAAAACTCGAAAGAGAGCTTTTTCAAGCCATGGACGGCCAGGGAAGGGATATAACTGCAAATGTAAGGTATGAAAGTAATGTCGAGGTATTTGAGGTTGGTCAATATGCCATAACTTACACTGTCATATCTACCAGACACACAACAACTGTAGAACGTATAGTTATCGTTTATGAAGAGGCAGAAATCAAGTACCCTGTTTTAACATTAATAGGAGAAAGTGTTATTACCTTCATAACGGGAGATTATTATGATCCGGGTGCTGATGCCCATGACCCCAATCAGGACAGAAATATTTCCCACAGGATAGAACACCATGACGAACCGGCTGAGATAAATCAATACACCCTGCCAGGAACATATACCCGTACCTACACAGTATCAAATGATGCAGGTCTTTATTCATCAAGGGTACGTACTTTTATTATCCAGGAAAGAGAAATTCGGGATACGACCCCTCCGATAATAGTTCTTTTGGGAGATAATCCTTTACATATTATTCAGGGTGAGGTATACCATGAGCCGGGTATTAAGGCAACCGATAATCAGGGTAATGACATAAGCGCCCATGTTACTTCTCACACCAATCTTGATATTCACACTCCCGATACGTACTATATAGAATATTCGGTAAGTGATGCTAACGGAAATTATAATGCTGCCACACGTCATGTTGTGGTGGAACCAAAAATTGTGGAACCAACCACGCTTATAATTCTAAATGGTGAAGAAGTGCGGTATTGGCAGAGGGGGGTTCCCTACGTAGATATTGATCCGGCGTACACACTTCCCAATCCCGAGGGGGTTGATGTATTTGTAAATGGACTTGATGTTCCTGTGGATAGAGAAGCGGGGTATGAACATACGATTACCTATACAGCGGTGCATCACGCTACACAACGCACAGAAATAGTCAGCAGAAAAATCATAATAATTGAGTGAGACAGTTTAGACAGTTTGAAAAAGAGATATGTCTCTATGCCGTTAAGGCTGGAGACGTATCTCTTTTTAGGGGATTTAACACCAGAAAAGGTTTTGTTACAGTTCTTCTTCCGCAATATATTCCAACAGTTTATCCTTGAATTTTCTTACCCCCCCCTGAATCATTCGCATATAGACACTGTTGATTGAGTCAGTGAATCTGACAATTTGATTGAAATAGACTTTTCTGTGATCACCATTGTCGATAACCCTGTAAACACTTCTGGAGCTTACTAATTCCGGGAGAAGTGCCCGATTGTGAGAGAACTGCTTCAGTTCTGCAATGATAGAATCGCCAAAGCGTGTTCTTTGGAAAACAGATTGAAAACTGTAGAATAGCCGGCTGAACTCTACCATAACAACGTAGCTGCTCTCCTGGGATGAGACAAGGGAGACTTCCTCCGTATCAAATGTATATTTATTTACATGTTCAAATTCAAAAAGAATATCTGAAACTGCTTCTGCACTGAGCGAAGTTGTAAAACGAATGTCATAATTATACCCTTTGTCTACAACGAAAAAATCTTCTTCCGTTACACGATCTGCCCGCAAAGTCACCCCACCAACAAGCGCTACCATAAGTATTTTGCCATATAGAAACATAGGACCACCATCCCCTTTGAATCTGATCACAACACTGTGGTCACTATTAAATAGGTACAAATCCCGTGCCGAAGTGAAAGGAAGGGGGCGAAGCTGTCTGTAAAACTTTACTTAAATTGAATTTTCAGGATAATTTGGATTGGAAAAGCATTTCCCTCGCTGCAGCTTCAGGTGAGGACACCGAAATCTTCCGCTACCCATTCAATGCAGTCGGGAATTTATACTGAGCGCAGCCAAAGTATTACGGGGGCACAGTTTGAAAGGCTCACTGCAGGCACTAAGGAAAGCGATATTGTAGCCCTTTAGAGTGTAAGTTCATATGTAAAACTTTAGCTTTGTGAAGAGCGAAGTTTAAAACACACACAAAGTTAATTGATACGGGTATTCAGAATAATTTGTGGGTAAAAATTTTACAAAAAATAAGTGAGCATGTGTACTTTTCTGTATTTTAAGTTTTGCACAACCAAAATATGGAGAAAGGTACCATGCTCCTAAAAAAGAATACTAAATCGCATTCAGCATTACAAGTGATTTATTTACAAGTCATTACAAATTTATCAATCCATTGGCAGAGACAGAATCATCATTAATATAGAACCGAGGAAAAACAGCAGAGCCACCTACTCTAAATACTGCAAGAAATCACCTGGCTATGATCGATTGCCAGAAAGACTTATTATGTTTGTCCAGATGTGGAAAAAATTTTTACTTTTCCGATGCCGTTTCCGCCGGATAAACTGCAATGTTCACGGAGTTGCGGTGGAGCACTTACCATGGGCTAAAACCAAGAGTTCGTTATGTAATGCTTTCAGAGTTTTCTTATCACAAGGGCACGGTTAATAGCTGGTCACAAGTTGCAGACCGCTTTGGAGAAGGATGTCGTTGCACAGGCAATTAATTATCTGCAAGCATATAATCTGGAGATCGGTTTACTCATTAATAATAAAGGGGTTACAGATCGGTTCAGAATCAACACCCCCCAGCGCTACCAGCTCTACAGAATACCCATCAGCATCTGGAGAAAGTATGAGTTGAAATCTGTTTCCATCACGGTCGAGATCTTTTTGAACAAAGGAAATCTCTCCATCCTCAATTTTTTCATATCTAAGCTGCCATCTGATACTCTCTTCAAATTGTTTCATCTTTTCAATGGGATTGTTTATTGTATAGGAATACTCCAGTTCCCACTGAGGCAATGGCGAAACCTTCACATTATAACGGTATGGCCTTATCTTTTCATCCTCATCCAGAAAAGAGACCGGCTTACCGGGCTTAGCGGGCAGAGACTGTCCCTTAATTATCCCCCCCGGAGATAAGGGTGAGCTCTTTCATGGTAAATTTTGTTGCGAAGTTAGGGGGTCAGCACCTTGTCACCAATATTTTACGATTAGTAGCTGCGATGCTAAAAGTAATCCATGCTCAGGAGGATATTACAAGTGCCAGGGCAAAGGCTGCGGATGTTACAATGAAGCTTAGAAACATGAAATTAAAGAATGCTGCAGAACTGATAGAGAACGGCATAGAAGAGACACTGTCATATATGCACTTTCCAAGAGAGCATTGGTTAAGGATTAGAACAAACAACCCACTGGAAAGAATCATGAGGGAGATCAGAAGGCGCAGCAGAGTGGTTGGAAGTTTCCCGGACGGACAATCAGCCCTTATGCTTGCTGCTGCCCGTTTACGACACATTGCCGGATCTAAATGGAGCATGAAACGATATCTGAACATGGAGCTTTTAAAGGACATGATAATAGAAAAAGAAGTAGCTTAAATTAAAAGGGGAAACCACAAAACCAAAACCGGAGAAAACTTAACAGAAAATAATGTGCGAAAAATTCTTGACACTACCTGAGCTCTTTTATGGTGAAGTCTGTCGCGAAGTTAGAGGGCAGCACCTTATCGCCTATATTTTACAACTACTCTTCTACTGTATTAAAAGGAATTCCCCTTTAGAATTTATTGTGTATTTTTCTTTTTAATTAAAGTAGTACCAGTTGTAGAACTTGGCCGATCTGGTGTAAATAGTTCTGAAACGACTATTTCATAGCTTGATGATATTTTGTAAGTTTTGCGTACATAACCTTTTCTTCACCTCCTACTCGAAGCTTATTAAGCCAAACATATATTTAGTGCTCTTCATCTACTTTATAGAATTCACCTTCATCACTTATTCGGTAAAACCTTGTAAACCTTTTGGTGTGCCCGTCCTCTCTTTCTTCTGTATCAATACGGATTGTATAATCGCAATATATCTCGAAATACTTTTTTCTATAATCTCCTCGATCTCCCAGATCAGACCAATATTTGGTTACATTTAATGAGTTCCTGCTAATAACACCAGATCTAACAATATGTATATCGAAGGGTTCTATATCTCCACCGGAAAAAGTTGTTATGATTACTTTATAATTTTTATAATCGGGAAGACGAACAAATGGTTCGACATTGGTATATTTATTTCCGTCACGGGCAATTATATATAATGGATAGTCTTCCGGGCTTATGAAGTTTGCCGTGTCAAGACTTTTGGTTGTAAAAATAATATCATGCACTTCTTTGGTTTGCCTACAATCAGTAAAACAAGGTATATACAGAACAAGCAAAATGCAAAAAGCTTTAAATGTTTCACCTTTGTATTTCATAGTAGTACCTCAAGGTTGGAATTAACTAATTGGGGTATTCAGAATAATTTGTGGGTAAAAATTTGACAAAAAATAAGTGAGCATGTGTACTTTTCTGTATTTTAAGTTTTGCACAACCAAAATATGGAGAAAGGTACCATGCTCTTAAAAACAATACTAAATCGCATTCAGCATTACAAGGGATTTATTTACAAGTCTGTACAAATTGATCAATCCATTGGCAGAGACAGAATCATCATTAATATAGAACCGAGGAAAAACAGCAGAGCCACATGCTCCAAATGCTGCAAGAAATCACCTGGCTATGATCGATTGCCGGAAAGGCTTTTCATGTTTGTCCCGATGTGGAACATACCTGTACTTTTCCGATACCGTCCCCGTCGGGTAAACTGCAATGTTCATGGAGTTGTGGTGGAGCACTTACCATGGGCAAAAGGCAAGAGTTCGTTATGTAATGCTTTCAGAATATTCTTATCACAATGGGCACGGTTGATTAGCTGGTCACAAGTTGCAGACCGCTTTGGAGTATCATGGGACAGTATTTTTGAATCAATCAAGTATGTCGTTGACCATGACTTGGAAAAAAGAGACCTTTCTGCAGTACAAGCTATAGGTGTCGACGAAATTGCCATCAAATCTGGTCATAAGTATGCTACCGTAGTATACCAGATTGATGCCGGTTGCCGCCGTCTTTTATGGATTGGTAAAGACAGGAAAGCAAAACGCTTTTGCGCTTTTTTTACGATTTTGGGAAAGAACGTACTGAACGAATAAGAGTCATCTGTTCGGATATGTGGAAACCATACCTTAAGGTTATAGCAAAAAAAGCTGTGAATGCAGTAAATGTCCTTGACAGGTTTCATATAATGAAGATGTTTAATGATGCCTTGGACAAGGTTCGCAGGGAAGAGAGTGCCAAACTTTCAAAGGATGGCTATGAACCTGTTTTAAAAAACACACGCTGGTTATTGGCAAAACGCCCGGAAAACCTTACCGATAAACAACGGCCCCGCTTAAAGGAACTATTGAGCTATAATATCAAATCTGTCCGTGCTTATCTGCTGCGGGAGGATTTTCAACAATTCTGGGAATATGTGTCTCCGGCATGGGCTATGAAGTTCCTTAATTCATGGATCCGTACAACGATGCTTTCAAAAATTGAACCAATGAAAAAAGTTGCTAAAACACTGCGCAAGCACGAAGAGCTTATAAAAAACTGGTTTTTGACAAAACGACACTATTCCAGTGGGATTGTGGAAGCAATAAATGCCAATGCCAAAATGACTATCAGAACAGCGCATGCATTTAGACAGTTTGAAACGTTGAAATATGCTTTGTTTCATAAACTTGGAGGGTTACCATTACCAGAAATAACCCACAAATTTTTCTGAAGAGGCATTGATACAAATACCGCCCGGGTAAAGCGCGGCAGGTAGGACTGCAGGTGGACAATTCCTATTGTCCAGTCCCCTCCAAAAAAGCGAAGTCCTCGGAGCGCTATAAACGAGGGACCGAGGAGAAACGACGAGCCGAAAGGAGGACCGGTAAGTTTACAGTGAGTTACTATGTTATGAAAGGATGCCCAAACACTGTTGCATTAAACAATAAAAAAAGCTACCTTCCTTTAAAATGTCTTTTAACATTAACGTGGTCACAAAGTGCCACAAAAGGAGAGGTAGCCATGAGTACAAGATAAA
>LDWW01000022.1 GCA_001045525.1 Chitinispirillum alkaliphilum
CGATCCTTTGGGGCTCCTGGATAGATTTGAGGTGAGGTGTTACAGTCATGAGGCCAAGGCCCGTTGGGCCGACACGTTCCGGGAAAACTATAACAAACCCATAGCCCCGGCATGAGATCCGGTGAGAATGTTGCCCCTTTGGGGCTCTTGATATCTGGTTTACACAGAACTTTCCGCACTACCGTAACATAGCCTGAAAAGTTAGTAACATAGCCTGAAAAGTTAGGAACAAGGCCTGAAAAGTTAGTAACAAGGCCTGATTTTGCTTCCAAAGCACCTGTTTCTAACATTTTTTGGCCTGTTTCAACCGTTTTTGTCCATGTTTCTATGATTTTGGTTATCGTTCCAGAGAGATTGATAGCTGTTTCTTGCTTTTTTGGCCATGTTTCTACCAATTCTGTGGTTGTTCCTAACTTTTATGGTGATGTTCCTAACTTTTTTTGCCTTTCTCAACAGTTTTTGGCCATGTTAGGGGTGATTTTAGTTTCTCCACAAAGATTGTTAGCTGTGCCTTACGGCTTTGTGCCTGTTCAACCGATTTTTTGGTGATGTTCCTAACGGATTTGCATTAAGAAAGACTCTTTCAGTACTCAATTTATATATGTAAACACACCCTATGGTTTTCTCCTTCATTCTTTTTCCGGAACACGCAATGTAGGGGAGGTTCTTTTCTTAAAATGTTAGCAGTGTTATTTTAAAAAGCGATATCTGGAACACAAAGCTGAGGAAATTTTTGCTGAACGGGTATTTGCATTCTTAAACAAGTGGGGTTTTTCTGGTTTTCTGCAATGTGTGAAACCAGCATATTCATCGAGCATTTTGGCCCCGCGTAAAAATCGAACCTACGCTCAAGAATGAGGTGTTATCTTTTTATGCACTGCCCGAGAGCTGCCATTTACCTTAATCTCATCATTCTCGATACTGTTTTGATCAAAGTTTTCACTCTATCTGATTCCTGTCCACAGGTTTATGCAATGTTTACATCCGGTGGTAATTCAAACTCGCCAACTACGTACTGAATATTATGTTGTGGCTGCTACGCTGCTTGTTTCCGGTGGAATGACTGCCTTGCGGGTTGCATCACTTACATCAGTTTTATTAATGGCTGTTTTTTCTGTTTTCCTGTTATGGATTATTAAATGCCTTAGATATCAGGAGTGAAAAACTTTCAAAACGTTAAGGTCTGAAAAAGGGATGTTCTGTTTTCTGATTTCTGATATCCCGAAACACGTCCAATATTTATTTTACCAATTGTCATCTCGTCAGACAAACAAATTCATCTGATATCAGACAAATCCTATTACACCATGTAAACAGAAAGGGCCTTTGATGATGAAATCCCCTCTTCTTTTGTTACCCCTCCTCTCCTTTGCCGTTGTTAGTGCTGACATTTACCAAAGCTTCTATTCGAGGTATTCTGTATACCTTGAGGATGAGTTTTCTGTGGGGCAGGCGGTTTTGGTTCCTGGACTGAAGAGTTCACGGGAGAGAATCCTTAATTTTGGCACACTCGACAATAGCAACATTGGTCGGTACTATGCGTATATGCAGATTCCCCGGGATAGTTTTGTGGCTGGGATACAGGTGCGGAATTTAAACCGGAGCAGATCCTATGGTGAAAGTGAATACAGAGATAGATTTTTGCCTGACCACTATTACTACTCCCCAGAGGCATTCAGATCAACGAAAACAGATGAAGTGACAACCAGTTTATGGTTTCACCCTACAAAGGAGAGCTTTTTAGCCGGAATTTCCGCAGACCTTTTCATCTACCGAGATGAAAGCGTTCTTAACGAAATTGAGTATTGGGGTGGGGAGAGTAACAGATACGAATATGAGGAACAGCAAAAGAGGCGTTTTCTTAGAAGCAATTTAGCCTTTGTTTTCTTTGAAAAGCATTTCGTAAACTTCAACTACAACGTATCAAATGCCAATTGGCAATATTCTCAATATCATACCATTGCAACACAAGATAATGCTTTATTTGAACAGGAAATAGAATCTGATAATGAAAAGAGCAGACATACTGCGAGATTATCATATGTCCTGAAGCTTGATGGTGCCTTGCGCTACGTAGTTGCTTCTTTCGGCTTTTTCGATTTAGAAACAAATATGGATGAGGACTACGTAAAAGACTTAATTGCTGACAGAAACTATACCTTTGACTGTCAGTGGAGCTCATGGATCTTTTTTAACGGCCCGATAAACCTGTCTGCTCACTTTTCGAAGAAAATCGAACCTCTCGATTTTATGCTCTCACCTGAACTGGATTTTTCTTTCGCTAAACACTGTGATTCCTGGGATTTTAATTTTTTCCTACCAATAATAGCCTTCTGGACTCGTGGGAATTTCAGGGCAGGAATAAAAGCTGAACTTATATACAAACACGAATTCTGTTCTATTTTTCAGAAAGTCAGCTATTTAGCTCAGGCTTACCCGGCAAATTCTTTACTTCTGTCCTACTCCTTCAGTGACAGCTTACGCGTTGCTTCGATTCTGGAGTTTGGGGATTCTTTTAGTTCAAAGGCTTTAAATCTGCAGTTTGTTTTTTGAGTTGGCCGAATTGATCTTTAGCGGTATTTGGGTGGGGGGTTGTTATTGCGGTTTATTCCGATGGTGGGATTTTCATGCACAAACTACTGCAGTCCAATCCTCAAACATTGCGGGGAAGTGAAAAAAAGGGGGTATTGCACGATCACCACCTATCCTAAGTACTACCGCAGTTAGTAATGGTTTTCGAAGAATCATGTTTGGATTACAGATTTTGGACCAAAACTGCTTGTGATTCCTGCCACTACTACTGGAGCTTACCTTACAAGCCATAGCTCCACAATTACCAATTTTGCTAAAAAGAGCTACGGGAGAAAGAACAAACCTCTCAAATTTATTGCTCACGAAGAGTTTATATTGGTATATTATTCTTGCTTGTATAAATGTTTGATTCCTGTCACCAGTTGGAGAGAGAAATGTTTAAAATGCCTGATAGTCTTGAAGACCTACAAATTGCATTCAAGGTGTATTGCAAATTCCGGCAACCGTTTTGTCTGGTCATGCTTGTAATCGGTTTTTTTGTGAATATGTCTGGTGCACAGGTGTTGCAGGAGGAAATAGCAGAAGAAAGTTCGGGTGATCCAAGGGAGAATGTTTATCAGGAATCAATCTCATATCCGGAAATCACTGCTGCCGATACTATCAGAATGAACGTATCTTTTGTAGGTTATCGTTTTTACCTGGGAGATAAAAGGCTGACCTTTGGTGAACTTGAGCGCACAGTAAAATCAAACAGACAAGCCTATAGCGAGATTAATACTGCAGCCAGGACCAATGTTTTAACTGGGATTGTGGGAGGACTTGCATTGATTCCGCTTCTGTTATCTTTCGATGTTTTAACCGGAGAGCCAAATTGGGTCAGGATAGGGATCGGAACGGCAGGGATAGCTGCTACTATACCACTTAAACGTCGTTTCCTCAGGCAAACGCAAGAGGCTGTTAACACGTACAACACCGGGTTGCGGACCGCTTCAGTTTTCAAAAGCGATGAATCAGAAATGGCGCATTTTACTCAACCACTTTCTCCTGAAGACTGTTTGCCAGCCAATGAGTTCCGAAGCATAAGAACTCTTCACCATGGAGAAAAACAGTTCCATACTTCAATGAATAAATTATCAGAACAGTATAGTTTCATAACACACCCGCAGATTTTAAAAAATCTGTTGTACACAGAAGCAATGTCTGATGGTCTTTTTTTGTACAACGGGCTGGACAGTTTGATTCTGGACAAGTGCCTGCTTTCAGGTCGCTTGGCAGAACATGATTTCAAAGGTGATCTGTTCGAGAGCAGAAACGCTTTGCTCAGAATCAACCGGTATGCCAGAAACGAAGTCACTTTTATGACACTTTCAGGTGTCAGTTTTGCTTTGGGGTGTGCTGCAACGATCATCGGAGCAATGGTTCTATGGGGCAATGATGATCCCTCCTGGATTCGGGCTGGACTTGTTTCTATAGGCGCAGGGGGCTTGTTCTCTATTACCCATTTTTATTTTTTAATCAGATCAAGTATTGAAATTGAAAAATTTTTCCGCAATCACAACAGCAGTACTCTTATGTGTACATATTGAACGTATGCGCCTCTTTCCCATAATATAAGGAGTACAATACGAAGATCGTTTTTTATTGCGGAAGACAAGAGAATTAAAATATGGTGATACGCTGAAAATGAAGTGTTTCATCAGTAATATCCCGAGAGTGCATAACGGAGTCGCCTGGAGTCGTTTTTAACCTTCTTCTGCAGGTGTGACAAAGAGAAATCAAACTGTGATGTGTGCAGGGGAGAACCATTGGATTAAACGTATCTACTGAATTATGACTTCTGAGAATTACCCTGCTGTTACATGAATTGAAACATGACTTTCCAAACTAAACACAGACAAACCGCAAAGGAAAAGAATCTATGGTCAACAATAAGATTACATTTCTTTGTGCTCTTTTAGCAGCAATGCTCCTTTGCTCGGGCTGCTATTCAGTGCATACTGGTACAAGGCTCAGCTGTCGTCAAAGAAAAGAGTTCAGGGAAAACAGAATGGCACTTGAAAACTTGACCGTTGGAGTCGTTGCTGGATCGATAATGTCCTGCAGATTCGCTTTCCCACCACCAGGAGCAGATTCTTATCATGTTAGTCCAGAGATTCTGAGTGAATTTGTCGAGGATGCCCAAAGGACAGGTGTCTTTAAAGAGGTAAATTATCTCGACTCACTTAATTCAAAGCCTGATATAATCATCTCAGTCAAGACGTGCAGAAGGCGATATTGGTGCGGCCAGGGCGGTATATTAGGTGTATTCACTTTGGGTCTTATTCCTATCCCTGCAGACCCGGTTGACCTCTCATACACCATTCACTTTTATTCAGTCAAAAGCCCGGCTCAATTATACAAAATAGAAAAAAGGTATATTCACGGAAAGATGATCTGGTGGTTTTCTCCTGTTGTTAACATCCTTTCACCCAATCGGTGGTTTGTTTTTAAAAGAGATCGTTTTATCAGAAATCTTGGATATGATCTTTCTCTTATGGCAAACGTTTTGGAAGAGAACTTGAATGCCGATTAGGTGGGATTATACCCCCGGGCATTGTCTGAGTATGATATGTTAAATGCATTGAGGCTATAATCTGTCCAATGTTTTTGAGTAGAAAGATTCCTTTGGACTTCCTCAGACATTGCGGCAAGTGGAAGGTGGGTATTACAAGATTCCCACCTATTCCCAGTACTGCCGCTGCCGGTAAGGATTGTCGGAGAAATATTTTTGGACTACAGGTTGTCTCTGCCTATCCCCAATGTTTAGCATGCTTGTGATTCACGCATGTTATTGTAACAGCGTGTGATTTATGCCACTGCTCTGGAATTTAGAGCCATGGTTCCTCAATTGCCAAATAAAAAATCACCTTTCATTTTCCGCTGAATATGTGATATTATTACTTTGGCAATTAAACTTGCAAAAAATTTTCTCCATCTATTTCACAGGGCGCACGGCAGTAAGCTCCTAAAAAAAACTATCGGGTACAAATCCGCCCCAATCACTGGCGAATATTGGAGCCAGTGTGGGGCTCCCAAGGCGTTCTTTGCCTACTTTCTTTGGCCTTGGAAAGAAAGTAGGTCGGGGTTTGGGGCTGAAGGCCCCAATTGTTTTTGAAACAGCGCTTCTTAGCGCTGGACTCTTAAAAAAAGTAATGAAACTCAAACACTCTCTTATGCATATATAATTGCCGGAGTAATATCAGGAGATAAACTACACCTTAGATACAGCGCTGCTTTAATCTCAGTGAAGCCCGACACCAATTCTTCTCTGGTAAATTACTCCCTTTTCACGTGTACTCAGTTGCAGAAGACGCATGCCCGATGCTCCAGCCCAGTTATTTCTTATTCTGATAGTGTGCTGGTTTGCAGTTTCAATGTTTTTAGAAAAGACAAGTCTTCCCTGAAGGTCATAAACACGGAACATAATGACACTTCCAGCATCATTCAATCCTGTAAAGCTTATTTCATTGCGTGTTTCTGTAACCGAAAGATTATTCCGTGGCTTCTGTGAAACGAGCCTGTTAGACGTGTCATCCAGATAGTAAGCATACTCATATCTTGTGCGCTCCCCACTCACCCAGGCGCCATCAATAAATCTTTGCCTTGATATCATAATCACATTACCCATAAAGTCATAGCTGTAATCGCTGCGCAGGTCATTTACCCACATATCATCATCCCAAACCTGCCTGAGCCAGCCCGTGGTCAAACCGGAAACATCGGTTGTATCGAAAATTCTTCTGAAATTCTCTCTTTGTTCACCAATAACATTTAGTGTGAGCTCTTCGGCAACTGATTTTTTATTAACCGTATAGTAGCGGTAATGGCTTTCCAAAGACCTCACCCAATCCTCCCTCTCTCTGCTCCAGGAATACGCAAAACTGGTTATGATCTTCCCGTTTTCATAGGTGTTAATTTCTCTGCGAAGATTAACCAGCTGCTCATCCCCTAACTGTCTCTGCTGAGTCAAGTGTTCGATCATATTACCCTGTGCATCATATTCGTAGGTATGGCGAACGTGTGCAATCCATTCTTCTTCGGTCATTGTATAGCGAATCTCCTCTGTGACCCGCCCTGCTTCATCATAGTTAATGATTTCACGGCCGTAATTTACCAGTTGATCATCAATAACATACTGGGAAAGAATTGTATCGCTCTGGGGATGAGAGTAGATACTGTCCCGCTGGACAACTCTCCAGCTAAAATTGAAATCCTCCTCTAAGTACACCTTTTCAGCCCTGATTCCATCCTCATCATAGTTCCACAGTGTTCTTATATCGTGCTCGAGACCAATAGATTCAAATGACCTGAAAAGTTTTCTGCGCTCATCATCATAGCCGATAATCTCCCTGTCAATTATCGACCAGTGTTCATTTGCCAGAAATTCATTTATAGTGGTCACCACAAGAGATGTGTCAGGCCTGAAATGGCCCTCGGTTCTAATAGTAAAAGTAAACATCAAAGCGGAAGCTAAAAACAGAGACCTTTTCATTGCTACCTCCCGAATAGTTATTAAGGGTACATGTACAGAAAGTGAGATTGTATCAGAAAATCTGTTTGCGTTTTTGAAATTGATAAAAAAGGCATCCACTTTGTAGGCTAATTGGTTATATATAAAGAGCTATTTGCATACCAATGCGGACTACTGAATTTCAGCAACCAAATTAACAATGTAAAGGTCTTTATTGGACCACTTATATTTTAAATGTAAATATTATTACTCCGACAATTAAACTTGCAAAAAATTTTCTCCATCTATTTCACAGGGCGCACGGCAGTAAGCTCCTAAAAAAAACTATCGGGTACAAATCCGCCCCAATCACTGGCGAAAGCGCGAATATTGGAGCCAGTGTGGGGCTCCCAAAGCGTTCTTTGCCTACTTTCGTTGGCCTTGGAAAGAAAGTAGGTCGGGGTTTGGGGCTGAAGGCCCCAATTGTTTTTGAAACAGCGCATCTTAGCGCTGGATTCTTAAAAAAAGTAATGAAACTCAAACACTCTCTTATGCATATATAATTGCCGGAGTAATAGATTGTCTGAGCAAGCCAAGACGAGTACTTTTTTCAGACCGGGAAAGTAAGGCGGCCTTTTTTTTTGTTAACAGGTTCAATTATATTAAGTCATTGTTTACATGAACAGTGGTGAGCTGAGGGGTAAGGTACAGTTTGTCCATATTCAGATAATCCCTCCACGTCAGATCTTAGTTAGAATACAGCAGTCTGACGTGAGGGCTTGTTGTGGCTAAATTTACACATGCTTACGTCAATCTCAGTTTCTCCCAACACCAAGTCTTCTCTGGTAAATAACCCCGTGTTCCCGGGAACTCAGCTGCAACAGGCGCATACCTGATGCTCCGGCCCAGTCTTTTCTTATTCTGATAGTATTTTGGTGATTCAACTGTATGGTCTTTGAGAATACAAGCCGCCCCTGCAAATCATATATCCTGCAGACTACGCTGTTTCCTGCATCCCTGAGACCTGTGAAGGCTATTTCATTTCTGGTTTCGGTTACTGAGAATTTATGGTGTGGCTGTTGAGTTGCCAGTTGACGGGCAGAAGTTCCGTCCTGGTAATAAGCGTACTCATACCTTATGCGCTCCTGGTCTGTCCAAACCCCATTTTCATAAGTTCGCAGCAGGTCCTCTGTTACATTGCCCAAAAAGTCGTAACTGAACTGTCTGAGCAGTTGATTTTCCCACTCTCCATCCCTCCAGAACTGAGTGAGTAATCCCGTAGTTAAACCAGCGACATCGGTTGTGTCGAAAACTCTTCTGGTATTTATTCTTTCTTCCCCGGATATTATCTGAGTAAGTTCTTTGGTAACCCTCTTTTTATTAACAGCATAATAGCTGTAATGCCTTTGTGAAATCCTTACCCATTGCAACAAGTCTCTGTTCCAGTCATAAATATTACTGGTAATTATCCTGTCATTTTCATAGGAGTGTATTTCCCTGCGATCATTAAACAGCTGCTGGTCTTCGGTCTGTCTCTGTTGTGAAATTTCTTCAATCAAATTCCCCCGGGCATCATATACATAGGTATTACGAATCTGTGCTACCCACTCATCGTCCATCATAGTATAACGGATTTCCTCTATGATTCGTCCGGCTTGGTCGTAGTTAGTTATTTCACGGTAAGCATTTTCAAACTGATCATCTGTAAGGTGCTGAATAAGAACCGTATCACTCAGTGGATGAGAGTAAATACTGTCACGTCTGGTAATTCTCCATGAATAATCGAATCCTTCCAGTAAATACACCTTCTCAGCCCTGATACCATCCTCATCATAATTCCAGAGAGTTCTTCTGTCCTCCTCAAAAAAAATGGGAGATTCATGTGCCCTGAAAAGCTCTCTTCGCTGATCATCATAGCCTATAATCTCTCTTTCTATTAATGACCATATGCCATCGGAATAATACTCATTAATTGTGGTCACTACAAGTGAAGTATCAGGCCTGAAATGGCCATCAACTCTAGATGTAAAAGTAAACAGCAATGCAGAAACTAAAAACAAACCCCTTTTCATCACTACCTCCCCGGATAACATTAAGGATTCACTCACAGAAATTGAGATTGTATATACACAGGAAATCTGCATTCGCTTTATTGACATTGACATTAAAAAAACAGGCATCCCACTATAACAAAATCCGATATTTTTAAAGGGAGCTATTTGCATACCAATGTGAACTATTGATGCTTAGTTGAAAAGTGAACAATGTATATGATGCTATTTTCCACCACCCCTTCAATGCGGTCGTACATCACAGGGGTACATTTTGGCAAGCGATATCGTAGCCATTTAGATTAAATTTTCCATATAACCCATAGCATATGTGAAAACTGTAGTATGAAACACAAAAAGAAGAGCATTGACAAAATATACGCCCGGATAAAACCACACCTACGGTGATGTGGGAGGGAACGGTAACCGGTCCGCTCTCCGCCCAATTTTCTTTTCAATAAGACAGCGGGGCAGGGCGTCACGGCCAAGAATTGAGTGCGCCCGGAAGAGCACAGTTCTGTACGGTGAGAAATCGAGCTGGAAAGGTCTGTCTTGCTTTGCCAATCTGAATTCACATGTTCTCATCTGTAGGCACAAATTTTTCAAACGAATCTGAGGCTATGCGGTAAAATTCGGTTGTTTTTTCCTGATCCGAATAGAGATTATAGATATATCTTGTAATTTTGCCGTCCTCAATAAGCGATTGCACCGCATAGAACCCCTCTGCATTATCATACGCAGTAAGCAGCCAGTCTTGTAAGCTCCCGTCCTTAAATATAACTGTCCAGTGTATACTTTCGTTTGTATAATTTCTTTGAATGAATAGTAATTTGCCATCTGCTAAATTTTGAAAGCCAACTAATCCATATCGAAAAGAGTTGTATTGGTCTGAAGAATTCACTTCCTTACCTATGAAAAATTCCAGGGAATCCAGTCCTAAACGACTCCAGACAATATTGTTTAAGCTGACGGGCATTGATTCATTTCCTGATCCAATTCTGTCAGTATATGGCAACTCCAATTGTGGCGTTTTTTCGAGAATTTTGCATAAATCAGTCTGAGGAAATGAATTGACCGCAACAAACACCAGAAACACAAATACTAATTTTTCCATAGTTTCACCTTTCCCTTACATATTTACATTAATAACAGATAGTGATAAGTATTTCCTTTACGTTCGTTCATGCATATCCGTTGCTTGCCTTTGCCTGCTAACCCCGGATATGCACATTGAGCGCACTGCATCTGCTTTGACCGGGCTCGCAATCTGAGCCACTACTCGTCAAAATGGGTGGTTCAGGATAGAAAGTCAACTATTTCGCGGTTCTTTGGGCATGGCTCCCACAAGGCGGTGTTTTGATTATGCTATTTCAGCCGTATATACGGATCGCGCTCCTTGCGGCAGTACCTGACTCGGAGCGAAGAGCCCTGCTTGAGATCCCCGCACTTAACTAACTTGTCGATGAATAAGCATATCCACAGCTCGTCAGTACCCGTAGGTCTTCCGTTAGCGCTCAGGGTAAACCTTTTCAAAATTGCCGAAGTTCTTCTGCGCAACCTGAAAACAGCGCGCTGTGATGTCTTGTGGTCGCGAGGGTGGTAGAAAGCGGCTGGCCTGGCCTGGGGACGTGTGGCCGCATCATCGCAACAGTCGCCCTGTTGGCCTTGCGGTCTTGACGAAATTTCACAATGCATGTAAAGAGAGATTAAATTATATTAAGCAACAACACTTCCCTTGACACTCGGGCTTCAATCCGGTCTGGCAACCACATCCAAAAATTGAGGTTTTAATGCTCTGGTTCAAAAAAATCATTCTCCTCTCAGGTATGTTTTATCTTTTGGCCTTTACCTTCTGTTCCCAGGACAACATCGTTTCGGGGGGAAATGCGGTTTCTCTTGCTCCGGTCATAACCTGGTCAAGTGGTGGGGAAGATATCTTTCCAACGGGCATAGTACAGGTTGAAGCGGAAGTTGCAATTGATAATGACACGACGCTGCGTGCAACCACCTATTTTAGCAGCAGATCCATTGAAATCGGTCCCATTCCCAGCAACTCACTGATAGACATAACCATACGAGGCTTTGGCGCTGCTCAGGACACCCTGTTTTTAGGCAGAAAAGCCAATGTCAGGGTTGGTAGCAGTGATCTGACTGTAAATGTGCAAGCTGAAGAGATAACACCGATTGAGCCGAGCTCTCTAAGTGCAGTCATAACCTCTGAAGGCAGCATACGACTGAGCTGGACTGGTGGAGGTTCAAACCTGACAGGGTATTCCCTTTACAGAAAACTTATCGGCAAGGTACCTCATGACAGTCAGGAGCTGCAGGATTCTTACGGAGTGCTGGCTCCAATGATCTCTAAAGACCTTACCTCTTATACCGATGACCACAATCTTCGCTCAGGAAGAGTTTTTGCATACCGTGTACATTCCAGAAATGCAGCAGGAAAGTCTTTTCTTTACGCCGTGTGCACAGTTGCCATACCGCTTCAGCATTTTACAGTATCCTTCAACAGCAATGGTGAGGAGATCGCGCCTCAGGAGGTTTTGGAAGGTGAACTGGCAGAATATCCGAACGTTACAGAGCGAACCGGGTATGTATTCACCGGTTGGTACAGTGATACCACAAGGTGGGATTTCGAAAGTTCAATTGTGGTGAAAAACACGCAACTCCAAGCCTTGTGGAAAACCGAGTCCTATCAGATCAGGTACAACAATTTGCATGATGGCACCAACCATCCGCAAAACCCCTCAAAATATACCATAGAAACCCCGGAGATCGAATTTCTGGATCCGTCTCGGGAGAATATGAGCTTCAAGGGTTGGTATACAGATTCATCTTTCTCAGAGAGGATATTTTACATCGAACCAGGCTCTTTTGGTAATATCACGGTATATGCAAAATGGGCTTTGGCAAAAACAGAGGCATCCCTGACACTGGATGACCTTACTCATGTTTATGACAACACAGAGAAATCTGTGACGGCAAGAACAGATCCTGAAGGCCTTACGGTCGAAGTGACCTATGATGATGAGTCGGCTTTACCAGTTAATGCCGGCAGCTATGAGGTTACCGCAACGGTGAGAGACACGGCACATTTCGGAACGGCATCAGGAACTTTAATCATAAAAAAAGCCAACCCCATAATCGATGCGCCAACAGCGAGTTCAATCTCCTTTGGAGAGGCCTTGTCCAGCTCAGAGTTAACCGGTGGCTCCGCCTCACTTGGAGCAAATCCCGTGGAAGGCACCTTCGAATTTACAACACCGACATACATTCCGAGTATTGGAACGGAGTATCATTCTGTTACATTTACCCCGATTGACACCACAAACCTTAACAGTGCAACGGTTTCGGTCAGAGTTAATGTGGGCATAGCTGAACCGGTAATCACCAATCATCCCAGCGTAAGCGAGATTGTCTATGGTCAGAGGCTCAAAGATGTTATCCTTACAGGTGGAGATGCTTCCGTTGAGGGAACATTTGCATTCACCGATCCTCAGACTAAGCCTCACGCAGGTACTGGAAGTCATTCTGTCACGTTCACCCCACACGATTCAGTCCACTATGCCACATTGACGTTTGAGGTGAGTGTCACTGTGCGGAAAGCTGTTCCGGGAATAACAGAAGTTCCCTTTTCAGATGATATTGTTTTCGGACAGACGCTGGGCGATGCAACCCTTACTGGTGGCATAGCTTCGACGGAGGGAACATTTGCATTCACCACACCGGAAATTGTACCTGTTACCGGTGTCTCGCGCTATGAGATTACATTCACCCCAAACGACAGGGACAATTATGAATACGCAACAGCAGAGGTGAGTGTGACAGTACTCAGGGCAACACCAGTCATAAATGTTAAGCCAACAGCAAGCCCAATTGTTTTCGAACAAACCCTGGCTTCGTCCAGTCTTACTGGAGGCTCCGCATCCACAGATGGCTCATTTGACTTCGATAACCCTGGCTATTCACCTCAAGGGGCGGGAACTACAGAAATTGACATCATCTTTAGACCAGACGATTCTGAAAACTTCAACGAGGTTACATTTACTATAAATATAACAGTCAGCAAGGCAGCAATCACGATTGCAACTTTACCCACCGCGAGACCAATACTATTCGGCCAAACACTTGAGAAGTCCACCTTATCCGGCGGCATCGCCTCAGTTGAGGGAAAATTTGTATTTACCAGTCCAGAAACTAAGCCAAGTATCGGTACCAGAGACCATTCTGTGATTTTCACCCCAAACGACACAAGCAATTACAATGCAACAACATTACTTGTCGAGGTGGAAGTCAGCCCGACGCCTCCACTGACAATTGACGGAGTTACGTATACTACTGTTGTCATTGGCAATCAACTCTGGACTGTAGAAAATCTCCGCGCAACAGTTTATCATGATGGAACGGAGATCAGCCATATAGCAGGTTCTGATAACTGGTGGAATGCCGGTAATGACAGCATACCGGCATTTTGTTTTTACGACAATACCACTGATGAATCGGAAATGGCAAAATTCGGTGCGCTGTATAATTGGTGGGTAGTTGCCGATACTACCAAAACATTTGCCTCTGGAGGCTGGCGTGTACCTAACAATGATGACTGGGATATATTGTTCAATACAGTCGGCGGACAGTCTAATGCCGGACGTATACTCAAAGCTTCCGGTTCAGTTGACTGGGATTCCGATCCTCAACATGTTGGTACCAACGAGTACGGCTGGACAGGCCTTCCCGGTGGTAACCGTACTCGTTTAGGCGCCTTCAGCGAAAAAGGCAAAGCAGGTTTCTGGATTTCAGCATCAGGCCCGGAATACGCCAAGAACATGTGGAGCAGGACGAGCGCTGTTACGAACGTTGTGACGCAAAGGGGCATTCCTCCGTACGGTTTCTCGATTCGTCTTGTAAAGGATCTGGACTAATCCGGATAATTCTGGGCATTTGCGAGGAAATCCTTGCTGAACTCAATTAGTTGCTCGCAAACTGTACTGTAAGCGTACTACTTGAATTTGGCCCTTCTAATCTCAGAACTCCTCATTACGGTAGACAAACAGGCGTATTTGTTTTGAAACATAAAGTCATAAGCATCTCTTATATTGTGCACCGGGGAATCGGTCGAGTCAGATTGTTCGACATCATCAAGTATAATACTTTTATACAGGATAATTCGGCCACCCTTTTTGACTAGAGATAGTCCTGTTTGCCTAATACCCCCATCTATGGTTCTTTTTACTTTTAAATAGTGTAGGCCCTACAGAGCCTCATGTTATTTGTTTATCTCTTTTCAATAAACATCCCGGGTCTTACGGCAGCACTTCATTTTGATAAGATTTCAAACAAATACGTTTCCTGAATTCAGCCCCTGTACAAAAAAAAACAGCCCGGATGTGATAAGCGGCATCTTTATTGCAGTTTATTCTTTAGTAGAAACATTCAGCACAGTAGAGGGCCTGATGAAGATTAAGGGTTCAGTAGTCATAGTTACCGGTGCTTCAAGCGGGATCGGAGCTGCAACAGCAACTCTTTTTCGCAAACGCGGTGCGAAAGTTGTTTTAGCAGCCCGAAACAGTTTAGCCATAAAGGATCTCCAATCACAGTTTGGATCCAAAGACAGTATCGCAGTGACCTGTGATATCACCGACAGTTCCGATGTAAAATTGCTGGCCGGTATGGCGATCCACAGGTTTGGCAAAATCGACCTCCTTATCAACAACGCCGGTCAGGGTCTTTGCTCAAACATTCTCGAGCTGCAACCCCAGCACCTAAAAAGCATTCTCGATACCAACACAATCGGTCCGCTTCTCTGCATCCAAACAGTTGCACCTTTTATGATTAAAAACGGTGGAGGCGTTATAATGAATGTCTCCACCATGGCAACCTCTCTGAGCACTCCGGGATCGGGCGGCTACAGAGCAAGCAAACTGGCGTTAGAGGCATTAACGGAGTCTGCACGTCTGGAGCTTAAAAAAGACAATATCCGGCTGATAACAGTCTACCCCGGCCTAACCAAAACAAACTTTTTCAAAAATGCACTCAGATCACATACGGATATAAAACAGCAGACTGGCACCTTCACTCCACGGGGAAGAAGTCCCGAGTATGTAGCCGCACAAATTCTCAGAGGCGCACAAAAAGAGCCTCACGATGTCTATATGGGTGTAAAATCAAGAGTACTCGGTCGTTTATCATTGAATTTCCCCAATTTAGCACAATGGATGCAACAGAAAAGAACGTAAAGCAAAAATAAATCAAAAGTCCTGCCTGGAATACCCCAATAAGCCGATTTTCTATTATGTTCATCTCCTGTACATTCTCAAGGCTCGGAAAAAAAACATGACGGGAATATATCCATAACCTGTCCCAATGTAGTAAATTATATCTGGTTGACTTGTTGGTAACAATCCTTGTTTTAATGTTTTTGCTTGAACTTGAAACATATCACCTGCCAACCGCCTATATTAATTTTCACTGAATCCCTGTGGGATGGTAGTGAAATCTTTTTATAATTCATCCTAAAACATATTTCAGTTTTACCAGCAGTGCACAGACGGTACGAAGTGATCTCTTACAATGCCAAATACCTGCAGTTATCATTCTTTTTAAGGAGCTATAATGTCGGTTTCAAGAAAATTCGTCCACATCTCTTCATTTCTTTTTTTTCTATTTCAATTTACAAACCCGGGACACAGTTCTGCTGAGGTATCCCAAAGAGAGTCAGGTCTATCCATAACCAGTAGTGGTATTTCTATACACAATGAATCCGATAACAGCTCCCCTAAAGAATTTGATTCCACCACAGCGGTTGTTTTGGCCATATCCAGCACATCTGGAAACGAAAACCGTTCCTCCGGTGTTCTCGGAGTTATGTCAGGCAGAACGGCTGTGAGCAATCAAAGCTCCTCAGGTATCGAAAGTTTACTTTCGGGCGACAGAAACAGGGCAAGGCCACACTTTCAGAATACCATTTCTCAGAACAATGCTTCCTTGCGAAGCGCCTATATCAGGCGCCTCAGGGAAATGCCCAACCTTGAAGGTAGTATGGAAGTTGTGTTTGCAATTGACCAAAACGATAGGATAATCGGCTCAGAAATAAGAAATAGCGATCTTGGAGTCGAAGATTTTGATAGTGAAATATCACAGATCATGAAATCCTGGAACTATGAATCAGAGAACAATAACAAAGTCAAAGAGATCCGTTACCAATTCATATTCACACATAATAGTAATTAGATATAAAGGAGCTATCAAGCTCAAAAATCTGACCTCAGCTCCTCTGCCCCACACCCATCGGCCCGCTATAAACTCGTAATTCTAAAGCGGGCCGACACTGCCGTAAAAAAAGAAACCCTGACAGAACTCCCGGTTGTGTAAACGGAGCACAATTCCGACTCACATAATTTCGATACTCCCACCATAAACAGCCTGGAGTTATCATTTCACACACAACAGAGTTGATATTTCAAATACCGCAATGGTATGTATTTATGTATAAGATTGCATAATTTAAACAGGGCAGACGAAACATGATCGATAAAGAACGAACAATCCAAAAAGCAAAATCCAAACATAAAGAGATACGTCCCATTTTGGGCAAAGCAAATTTCAGGGAGTGTTTTTTTTTCCTTCACGGAGAGTTCTTTTTTCTGTTTCGGACAAAAGACAATAAAACACATACTATGCGAGCTCTTGAGGTAAAGAAAAGTCTGCAAATGCCTTCAATCCAGTGGGCAATTATAGTGGCACCGGTTAAAAGAATGGTGACCCGACCTGTGAGTAACAGCCCGATTTTAAAATTGATGAACCAACCAGTAAGAATGAGGCCGATAATAAACGTAATGACCAGACCAATAAAGGTAAGCGACCTCTTTAAAAACCATCAGTTTAGCAACAGGTAAAGTGAGCCAGGGATATCATTCCGCGCCCTTATCACCCAATCATTTGTTTTGTAAAGAGAGACCTTGCCCAGCCCACACACACAGTCTTCAGACAGTTCCCATAACAGTTTTCTGTAACTTTGCAAAGAAAGCCTGAGCAGAAGTTTTTTTAGTTTCTAACACATTAAGAATTTCAGGTTATTATTCACCTTGTTTTTTTCACATACCATTTTTCTTTGTTGATTTTTGGCTGTCTACAGTAACAGGTATCATTATACCTCAGTCAAGGTTCGATAAATACGTACCGGATTTGAGGGCATAAGCCGTTTTTCTTATTCTCCTTCCAGTCTCATCTTTCCACCTAAAAATGATGTTATGTCATCAAGTATACCATATGCACAAGGTATTACAAGAAGAGTACCCATAGTGGAAAATATCAGACCAAACATGATGGTTGACGCCATAGCGGACCAGAGTTCGTCTCCGTTTCCAAGCGCCATAGCCATTGGAACAAGGCCTCCTATTGTGGTTACAGAAGTCAAAAGTATTGGCCTGAGCCTTGTCTTTGCGCCCTCAATAACTGCATCCGCAGTATCCATCCCCTGTCTTCGCAGTGAGTTCACAAAGCTGATAAGTACAATAGAATCATTTACCGCTATACCGATAAGAGCAACTGCAGCAAACAATACCACTATTGAAACGGGGGTAAGTGTAACGAACAGAAAAAGAATACATCCGACAATACCAAAGAAAACGGTAAAAATCATGAGAAGTGGCTGGGTGTAGGATTTGAACTGTGCACCCAAAATCATGTAAATCAGAAAGATCCCAATCCACAGTAATCTGAGTAGATCTTCAATTATCTTATTAAACTCTTCAAATTCTCCCCCGGCCTTCAGTGTGATTCCTCTGAAAGTTTCCTTGTAACGTGTTTCCCAAAGGTCATTAATCCCGTCCATTATGGAACGGACCCTCCTTTTATCATCTGCATCTGCAGTGACCGTAATTTCTCTTTCCCCGTCAACTCTCCTGATCCCAACGATTCCCACATCATAGCTTACCTCACATACGGTGGTAAACGGTATGAGTCTTCCATCATGGGTTGGGATTCTGATAGAGAGTACGTCTTCAACCGACAGTCTGTTGAAATCAGCCAGTTTGACAATTACATCCACTTCCTCATCCTCATCGAAAAAGGTTGTGGCCTGAATTCCGTCGAAGGCCGTTCTTATGTAAAAGCCAATCTGTGCAACACTCAACCCCAGCTCTGCAGCCCGTTCCTCATTGACAGCGATTTTTAATTCCGGAGAGCCGCTTTCGTAATTGTCCTGGATATTATATAGTTCTTCGTATTGTTCGAGATGATTTCTGAAGATCTCTGCAAGAGCAGCCATATCTTCAAGATTTCTGCCCTGGAGCCGCAATGAGACCGGTTTGTCGACAGGAGGACCGTTATTTACCATTCGGAATGCGACGTTTTCCGCCCCGGGTATATCGGAAAGCATACCAGATATATCATCCATTATTACCCGTACAGGTCTTTTCCTCCCATCTTTTCTTTCCCTGATATCGACAATAATTTGAGCTACACTGTTTTTCTCCAGCTGATCAGTTTCTCCCAGAAGAAAACCTGTCGTGGAAATAACCGATTCGATCTCCCCATTACCAATAAGAGGATTCAATCTTTCTTCAAACCTTGTTACCACCCTGTCAGTAGCTGAGCGGGGAGTTCCCTCCGGCATGTGAATATCAATATAGAAGAAGGAAAAACTTTCACCGCCATATAGGTCCTGACGCAGAAAAGGAGTTATTACAAAGGATATCAAAATGACAAATACAGTTATTGTCATGGTTAGATATTTATGCTTGTATAATTTGGTGATTATTACAGAGAACAGTGCCTGAACTCTCAGAAAGAATTTGTTTCCTCTTTCAATTGCGCTGCCGCCCCATTCAGCAAAATGTGATGGCAGGAAAAACATCGCCTCGAGCATAGATGCCACAAGTGCAAAACAGACAACCAGTGGAATAATTCTCATGAATTTACCCATAATACCCGGCAGAAGCATCAGTGGCAGGAACGCAGCAACTGTAGTGGCAGTTGCTGCCAATACCGGCTTTATCACCTCATTTGTCCCTGCAATCGCTGCTTCATGTTTGCTCTTTCCAAGCTGTTTATGCCTGTAGCAATTTTCAATTATTACTATAGCATGATCGACTATCATCCCAAGAACAAGCACCAGAGCAAAAAGGGAGTTGCCATTGAGCGTTTCCCCATAAAAATCCATAAACAAAAAGGTTATTGCAAATGTTAAAGGTATTCCTATAGCGGTAAGAATCGCATTCTTCAACCCCAGGAAAACAAACAGCACCCCTACAAGCAGAAAAAATCCCAGAATGGCATTGGAAGTGAGGGTTTCCAATGAACCACGTATATAAATTGAGATATCATTGAAAAATGTAACTGTTACATTTTCCGGCAGTTCAC
This sequence comes from Chitinispirillum alkaliphilum, assembly GCA_001045525.1. Classification (NCBI taxonomy): domain Bacteria; kingdom Pseudomonadati; phylum Fibrobacterota; class Chitinispirillia; order Chitinispirillales; family Chitinispirillaceae; genus Chitinispirillum; species Chitinispirillum alkaliphilum. Next base: position 19,435 of record LDWW01000022.1, read on the forward strand.
CCTCATACTCTTTAACAATCTCTCTGATCTGTTCGACTGCCCTCAAGGAGTTTCCCTCACTTTTCTTCGACACAAAAAGAGATACTGAAGATTCGAGATTATACCTCGAATCATAACTTGCTTCTGCAAATCCCTCACTTACAGTAGCTATATCGGAAATCCTGACAGTCCCCTCCGCCTTGCCCCTTCTTACAATCACCCTTCCCAAATCCCCTGTACGCTCAACTTCCCCAATGGTTCTGAGAAGATATTCCCTTGATGCGGTGGTGAGTACCCCGCCAGCGATATTTGTGTTACGGTTTTTCAGTGCATCAGCAATCTGGTGAAGTGAAAGGTTGTGTGCTTCCATTTTGTTTTTGTCAACTTCAACCCAAACCTCCCTTTCCCTGTTGCCCACGATATCAACTTTATTAATATCGGACAGTGCAAGAATTCTGTCTCTCAGGTCATTTGCGGCTTTGTTTATCTCTGCGGGGTGTGCATCTCCCTTAATCACTACGGTGATCAGCGGGGAGAAATCTGAACTTGAAAATTCATCAATCCAGGGATCAAGTGTGCCATCAGGAAGCGGCACTTTGTCAAATTCTGTCCTGAGGTCCTGAAACAATCTAAGAAATTCAGATCTTGATATTCCCTCTTCGAATTCTACATTAAGAAAGCTTATTCCATCACGCGAAACGGAACTTATCCTTCTAACCCTGTCAAGCCCTTCAAGCCCCTGCTCAATTTTGATTGTGACATTCTTTTCCACTTCTCCCGCCCCTACCCCCGGATACGGCACAGCGATAAAAACCCATGAGAAGTCTACATTGGAAAATGTCTCTCTCGGCAATTTAACATATGAAAATGCCCCCAGCACAAGTATTGCAACCATCATTATATTCAGCAAAACAGGATTGGAGACAGAAATTTTTCCTATATTCATTTTCTCTGTCCTTTACTCGACAATAGTGAGGGAAAGTGAATCTCCGGCTGAAAGGTTTGTAAGCCCTGTTAAAACCAGAGTCTGCCCCTCTTCAAGCCCTTCAACAATTTCTATATAATCGCCAATTATGCGGCCGGTGTGTATAAAATTCATCGCAGCCCTGTCATTTACAGCTGTATATACCACCTGTTTCCTTTCCCTTTCAGTTATTGCTGAGAGAGGAACTAAGATGGATCTTTGAATTGTTTCTGATTCAATGATAACATTGGCAGCCATTCCAGATTTCACCCTGTGATCTGAAGTGTTTTCAAAGGATACCTCAACGGGAAACGATCCGGTAGATGCAAAACTCCCTGCCCCTACACCTGTGACTTTACCGCTGAACAGCGTGTCTCCTAATGCCGGTACCCTCACATATACATCCATCCCCTTTTCTATTAAATTCATCTCTGATTCACTCACCGCGACAGTAGCTATCAGACTCCCGAGATTGACAACTCTTGTAATCACCATTCCAGGTGAAACTACATTCCCCCGTTCAACCACACTCTCCTTAAAAGCAATATAGCCAGATACAGGTGCTGTGATACGGGTTTTATCGTATGCATTTCTGGCCTGTGCAAGTGAAGCTTTCGCAGCTGTATAACTGGTACGGGAACCGGTTAGTTCTGCCATGGATGCACCATTCTGTTGATGAAGTTTTTCCACCACATCAAGATTCAATGCAGCAGATTCGTAAGCAGCCCTTGCCTGTTTGACAGCTGCAGCCTGAACCTGAGATTCAACTTCCACAAGCACGGCTCCCTGACGAACAAATTGACCCAGCCCCAAAGCTGTCCTCAGAATTTTACCTGAAGTCTGAGAAACCACGGTCACTTCATGCACTCCCCTTATTGTAGAAGAAGTCTGAACAGTTCTCTTTACAGAACTTAGTATGATATTCCGTGCTTCTACAGCCCGTGGAGCTTCAGTGATATCCGATGATTCTGCGGTATTTTCCTGTTGCCCTTCACAGCTCATCAAAAACAGGAATATACCAATAATAATTGCCACAATAGATCTATTCATTGCATGCTCTCCAGATTACCGGTTAAGAGTTTTATTTCTGCCTTATTTATAAGAGTATTGAAAAGATTCTGCGCGTAAGCTATCTGCACCTGCCGTAATCCAAGCTCTGCTTCCAGAAGCTGCGAAAGGTTTACCAGTCCCCCCTCATACCTCTGCTGCATGAGCTCAAGTTGTCTCTCCATAAGTCCGATCTGCCTTTGGGCAGTATTTGTGCTTGCTTCCAAGGCTTCCTGATTCCACAAAAGCGCCTGAAGACTATTCTGGAGTTGATTGCGAAGCTCTTCATAGGAAACAATGTTCTTCAAGTGTTCATATTTTGTTTTCTGATAGTTTGAGGAGTTACGAAATCCACTGAACAGAGGTACTGTCAGAGAAGCACCGGCACTCCACCCATGATAGGTATCATGAGGTCTCAGCTTCTCCCAGGCATCCCATCTGTATGAAAAAAAGGCGTTAACTTTAGGCAGAAACTGAGATAGTGCAAGATTCTTTGATTTTCTCGTCAATTCCGTATAGGCTTTTACTGATAGCAGGGTGGGATTGTTCTCGATCGAGTACTCAGTCAACCCCGGATTACCTTGGCTCAATCCCTTAAAAAATTCAACGTCCTGAAGATTTACTCTCAAGTCAGCATCTGCACCCTCATAACCCATGACATGATAGAGGCTCAGAAGAAGTGACCGTTTCCCCACCTCTGCCATCTGCAGTTCACTTTCCTTTTTAGCAACCTCGATTTCCCACCCCAGAAGATCGGTCTGCGGGACAGCTCCGTTTTGAAAACGTACAGAAGCAATTTTAAGGTTTTCTCTTGCCCAGGAGAGAGACTGTTCACTGAGTTCATGCACCAGCTGAGCTGCAATCACATCAAAATATGCCCTGCGGGTTTCCAGTACTACACGTTGCATATCGGCCCTGTGCTGATAGACAAGTGCCTGTTGTTCTGCATTTGTAAGACCTATTGCAAAGAGTTCAGCACCACCGTTAAACAAAGGTTGAGAAACCATAATCTCATGCGAGAATGAGTTTTCGTAAAGCTGGTTTGGGTTTTGGGTAAATTCCTCTGTTCCCCCCGGGGGCAATCCGATGATGGGTGCCAGTGATTCAAACAGCATGCCCATACCTTCTGAGGCTGCGTTTGCCCGTTCAACAGTTGCCCTGTCCAGGCGTAAATAGTTCAAGTTATAATTTACTGAAGGCAGATAGGATGAGACAGCATTCCTTCTTTGCCACTCCATAGCACTGATTTCGCAATGCTGCTTTCTTGAAGTAAAACTGTTCTGTAATGCTTTTGCCTCAGCCTGAGGCAGAGTAAGTATCATTTCGGCACTGAAGACAGAACTGCTAACTGCTGCCAGAACCAGTCCTGCAAATGCGATCATCTTGTAGTCAACTTTCATATAAACCTTTCTTTGCAGCAACTCAAAACTTTTATTCCGATTCATTATTTTTTAGTAGGTGTGTTTTGGAAACACACCGGGCAATAAGCAATTCATGTACCATTCTTGTATTCCTTTATAAAACAAAGCATTACAAAACCTAAACATCTCAAAGGGATGTGAATAAATTCACCCAGAAGTGGAAATCCTCACCCCTGTTTCAATTAATAACCAAAACGTCGGGTTATTTGGTCTGAGGCTGTGGATGAGTATTCAGCATATCCGCAATGGTAATATCAGGATGATGATACCTTCCCCGTGAGCTGGTTTTTTTACTGCCCTGAATAGATCTTTTGGGACACCAGTGAAAACATGCCATGCAGCTTTCACATTTGTGCTGCCATTGTGGCTTTCCTGAACTGATATCTATATTGTTTACAGGGCATACTTTAGTGCAAATGCCACAGGAGTCACAATTGTTATCAACAAAGAAACATTTGTCACTTGTTTGAACACTGCGCATCATTGACGGACCTATGAGTGAAGCAACCCGACCAAGAATGCCAAGATTGGTATCGATGCCGTATGATCCGCGTTTTTTTATTATTTCTGCGATCTGCTCAATCCGCTCTGATTCCTTTTTATACATCAGCTCACGTTTTTCAGGTTTCACTACATCGTATACAATCGTGGCATTACCCGGCATATTAACTGCAAAGCCAGCATTAAGAGTATACCCCCTTTTTTTTATCATCTTTTTAAGTTGACGTCCAGAACTGGTAAGTAATCCTCCATAAGAGGCGAGGCCGAAAATATAAGCCGAAGAAGAAAACCGGACATTTTTTACGAAATTGGTGACAATGTTGGGCAACACAAAACAGTACACGGGATAGGCTATACCAGCCACATCACACTCCCTCTGATCAAAATCCATATCATATGATATCCTGACCGCTTCCAGACCAGAAATTTTATCAGTGAGATCTTTCACCAGTTTATGTGTATTTCCTGTTCCGCTGAAATAGAAGATCTTTTGTTTCATGTTTTCCCCTTTTTTACCTTTATAATTCTGTACCAGCACTACTACACGGCTTTTTTGGATGATAGAATATAATTTACACCCACGTGTAAACCTGTTTTTAATGCAGGGCTTGCATAGATTGTTTTATCTGCAGGGGTAAATAAATTCTCGTTTTCCAAAAGAATACACCATCAAAACTCTATATTCTTTATTATTTTACTCTGGTAAATGCTTATGTTCAAAATTTCCAAATGGTGACCTAATGACAGAAATGCCTCAAAAGCCGCTGAAATCATTTTATGCTAAAGCTGAACTTATTTTCGCCCTAATTTTGATTTCCCAATTGTTTTATCTTCTTGGGTATGAAATAAATCCAATAATCAGATTGGTCACTACTCCCTTGCTGGCTTTTCTAATTGGGTATTTCATTTATACTGATGTAAAGCATAGTAAAAAAAACATAATTCCTGTTGTTATCATTACCAGCGCAGTTCTGATCTTATTTATAATTTTACCGATACAAAAATATGGTCAGGTATTTTCTTTCCTTTCAGTGGGAGTTGCAATAAGCATGTTCTATTCAATTGCACTTCGAATACTGGCTTACAGTATCGATAAAGGAACTGTTGATTGCAATTATAATTCTACAAAAAAGAAACTTGATCTGTTCCTCATACTTCCTTTTACAAAGAGATACAGACCCTATGCCCTGTATCGCAGAGGTCTCTTTTCTTTAAATCAGAAAAATTTAGGAGAAGCACGAAAGATTCACAGAAAATTACTCACTCATTATCCCAACTATGAATGGACCTACTTTTTCGAGGGTCAAATTTTGTCAAATGAGAACAAACTTTCAGAAGCAATTGATGCCTATTCGAAAGCAATTGAACTAAATCCCAAACTATATAAAACTTATATATCCCGTGGTTGCACCCACTCTTGCCTAAAGAACACAGAAGAAGCAATCAGTGATGCAAAAGAGGCTATAAAACTTAATCCTTCCGACCCTGATGGCTATATACTGCTTATATCAATGCTAAAACAATCAGGACGCAGTAACGAAGCATATGATGAAATACAGAGAGCATTTTATGTAGTAGGTAATGATTACCGGCTTTTCAGTTTGAGAGCAAGGCTTTATATTGACACCGAGGATTACGCCTCGGCCTGTAAGGATCTGCTTACAGCCGAAAAACTTGGTGCTGATACGGATGATATCTACTTTCATTTGGGTTACTGCCTGACATTTCTTGGTGATACAGATAAAGCTATAGATTACTATTCAAAAGCTTTGGAAAAATCCCCAGTACATCAATTTGCCCGCTTGAACCGTGCAGATCTGTATGCCAAAAATGGCTCTGAGGAAAAATTTTTGGAAGAGTATGAAAGATTAAGAGAGCTGTATCCAAAGTTCATAGAACCCGATTACAGAACCGGAATACACTTTTTTAACAAAAATGACTTGGTTAAAGCTGAAGAGTACTTTAACCGCGCACTGGATATCGACCCTGACCATTTAAGTTCACTTCAATATCGTGGTTGCATACGACAAAAATTATCTAAGCTTCCCGGTGCGCAAAAAGACTTTGAACACGCTCTTAAGGTCGCCCCGAAAGATCATTATTCAATGAATGAACTTGCAAATGTTATTCTTGATACAGAAGCGCATTTTCAAAGAGCTCTTGAGCTTGCCGAAAGTGCGATACTCTTATCAGAGAATACTCCAGATTATTGGGATACTAAGGGTGATATTTTTTTAAAGCTGGATAAAAAGATTGAAGCTCTAAGCAGTTTTCATAAGGCGCTTTCTTTGATCCCGGAAGAGGAAAAAAAGGGAGATGAAAAAGAGTTTGTAATTGAATTAGAGGAAAAGATTAAAACTATTAAGTGTGACCTGGCTTAACGGCCGGAATTTAAGCTCCCTACTACTTACTACCTTTCTGCCCCGATATCTCCTTAACACCAATACCGGGATAAAGATATCTACCCTCTTTTTTCTCATACCTGCGTTTTATCAATATAGCCTGCTCTGGACAAACATTAAAACAGGCGTAACAATAGTAACAGGGTACATTCATTTGCCACTCAGGTTTATGGTCCCGCATTTTCACTCTTCCTGATGGACAAATTCTTTCACACTTTTCACACCCGTTACATGTTGAATCGGCAAAGTAGGGTATAATTGGTTTAATCCCGTTTGCTCTGTTTAAAGGTGTAATAATAAGACTGACTGTGCGTTTTAAAAAAGATTGTAGTGCAGATCTTTCATCTTTATGCCTTTCACGATTTATAACTTTTTGACTCACTAACTGAAGTCTATCCTGAACAGCGGGTTCGAGAAGATTTACTTTTTCAATTGTGATTTTATTTGTCCAATCATTGATCATTTTTTTAAAACCAGGCATACTTTTTGGCGCCAGGCCACATGGTGAATTTGCAGCCATATTGACAACAAAAAAAGAATCAAGTTTTTTATTCTGTTTTCGCAAAGCTTTTTCAATATGTATGTCGGCTATATAGAAAGTACTGACTCTTGTGGCTGCAGCGAAAATATACTGTGCAGAACCCGTATCGACTTTGTTCAGGAACTGCTTTACAGGAATCGGAAGATCCATCATGTATATGGGGAACACGAATCCAACATTTTCAGCACTCGTCCTGACAGCTCCTTCTTTCAACACGCTTATAATCGGTATAAGCTTCGTATCGGGCATTCTCTTCTGCAATTCCTTTGCAACATGAAGTGAATTACCGGTACCGGTGAAATAATAGATTTCAGAATTCATGGATTCTATCCTGTCGTATTCCTCAAAGGTGGTTATCTTTGTAAAAGCAGAGTTGATTATCCGAAATATATGTATTGCACAGAGGGATCAGAATATATTTGTAAACACATTCATGTTAATGGTTCAGCTGCCCAGATTTTGCTCAGTTATGAATTGCGTTTTTTTGGTACCGCTAAACGTGAACAACCAACCACCTTCAATAACGACCAATAGTACCGAAGGTGGGGGGTTTCTGCAATTATTGTCAGATTTATTGAGTCAAACAAATTTATTATCCCGCAGGCTTTTTTGAGACTGAAAAAACATAATAGCGAGAGTGTTTTCACTGCTATAAATAACCTTTCACTGATAGCTATTTTATTCTACAATATAGTAACAGAAGCAATGTATCCTTAGTACAGTACCCCAGAATGGTTTTGGCAGTATAATATAAGGTTTGTCCTGGCTCCTTTAGTTTAAGACAGCCTTAAGCTATTCCTCATTTTTCACACAGTGTATTGCATATACTCATCGTTCACAATTAGTTTTATATGCATAGATTAAGATTTTTTCTCATCCAAACGGTTTATTTTGATGAAAGTCATCTCCATTCTCAATCATAAAGGTGGGGTCGGTAAGACCACTTTTACAGGCAGCACCGCTCAGGCACTTGCCCTCACAGGGTTTCGGGTATTGGCTATTGACAATGACAGTCAGCACAACCTCTCTTCTCTTCTTGGGGTTGGTACCAAATCGCCCAATATATATGATTTTTATACCAGTGAACGGGCTGACGCACCAAAGGCGCTTTTAAGATCTGTGCGTAAGACAGATATAAACAATCTGCATATAATAACATCGGGAAAAGATCTCTGTGATGCTTCGGCTAATAATCCCTTCCAATTGAGGGAAAGTATGGAGCAATGCAGATTTGAAAGATTTTACGATTTTATTCTTATTGACAATGCCCCGGGAATGGATCTTCTGCAGGCCAACGCAGTCAACGCCAGCCATGAAATCTATGTCCCTACAGAACTGCGTCAGTTCGCAGTTGATGGCCTCCGGGAAATGGAGCAGGTACTTGGTACAAGGTATCCCGATGGTGCAAAGATAACCAGAATTATCCCAAATTTTTATAAGGATATCAAAAGGCATAATACATTCATAGCAGTTTTAAACCAGCTGTTTCCGGGCAGAATCACCTCTACATTCATTCCGGTTGACAATGTGTTTGACGAAGTCGTGACCGAGGGTAAAATCCTCTTTCTTCATCGGCTTTATTCAAAAGGTGCAGCCGTTTACCTCAAACTTATTGAAGAACTCTTCTCACTGGATGATGAAACAATATGGGAACAGGTTTCAGGCAAACGCAAAGAACATATAAGCAAGGAGGCCAGAGAGCGCTTCTATCAAAGGAAGGGAGTGGTCAACAATGGGAACAGTTGATAAGGGTGATGCAGTTTTTACCGATATTGATCAGGTACTTGCGGACAAAATTGTAGAACGATCCGGTGTAAACAGCGGATCTGTTGCAGAAGAAATCAACACAGAAGAAGAGCAGAAAAAAACTCTTCCGGAAAAAGAGAAAAAGGATACCACCATTTCCAAAAAGCCACTTCTTGTTATAGGGCTTTTGCTGGTATCATTGTTTCTGATTGGCAGCATGCTTAAGTCGAGACATCCACGCTGCTGATATTAAACATTTGGGTTAAGTTTGCGCCAGAGCGCGGCGGAACTCAAAGTGAGCGGAATAGGAGTTTTTCTGCATAACGGGGCAATTACACGCCCGAACGTTCTTAATCAGATACCCATGCGACGCAGAGTCGGGATATATTATTGTGGTACCGATCTCCACCCCTATGCTCATCTGGTGAAGAACCTGTAAGAGAAAATGGTGTCATTAGCGACTGCCGCCAAACTCATTCTACTCTTTTGTTTTCAGACGCCTCAGTATGCCCCTATTCGTTCTCTTTTAATTTTTTTTGCTTCATAATAATATACTCTGTTTTCCGTATACTATTTTAAACTATGTCACAACTCAGTATTCACTCAATTTCAATAGCTTTTGGAGGCTTCCCTGTACTGGACAAAGTTTCTCTCGATATCCAGAAGGGGCAGCGTATTTCGATTCTTGGCCGTAATGGTACCGGAAAATCTACCCTGTTAAAAATCCTCTCCGGGGAACTTCAACCCGATAATGGCGAGATCATTAACTCCACCTCCTCCAGGATTACCCTTCTCCCCCAGGACATACCTCTCACGATTACCGGAACCGCATACGAAGTAGTAGCATCCGGGGCGGGAAACCTTGGAGCCGATTTTGCCCGGCTTCACAAACTGATTAAGGAAGACAGGGAAAGTGCACAAATCATCGAGCTTCAAAGCAGAATAGAGCAAAATGATGGTTGGGGGATTGGAACCGTCATAGAGCGGCTGCTTAGTTTTTTTCAAATAGATGAGGATTTTGACTACAGCTCACTTTCCGGCGGAATGAAAAGAAAAGTGTTTCTTGCAAGAGCGCTTGCAGGTGAACCCGATATACTGCTTCTGGATGAGCCTACCAACCATCTTGACATAGAAACCATATCTAAACTGGAAGATTATATTATCGGCTCCAATCTAACTGTCATATTTGTCACTCATGACAGACGGCTTCTGCGCAAACTTGCTACAAGAATAATAGAAGTCGACAGAGGGAATATTTTTGACTGGTCATGTGATTATCAAACATTTCTGGAACGAAAAGATGCACAGCTGGAAGCAGAGCAGAAGGAATGGGAAAGGTTTGACAAAAAGCTGGCTCAGGAAGAGATCTGGATAAGAAGAGGCATAAAAGCCAGACGCACGCGTAATGAGGGAAGAGTTCGTGCACTGAAAAAAATGAGAGAGGAACGAAAAAAAAGACGCCAGCAGAGCGGCAAAGTTTCAATGCAGATCAGTGAAGCTCAGCGCTCCGGCAACAAAGTTATCGAAGCTCAAAACATCTCGTTCTCCTATGATTCAAAAAAGATCGTTAATGATTTTTCCTCAACAATCACACGCGGAGACAGAATCGGTATAATCGGCCCCAACGGATGCGGAAAAACCACACTCTTGAATATTCTACTTGGAAATCTGAAACCACAAAAAGGTATAGTTACAGTTGGAGAATCTGTAGAGGCTACCTATTTTGACCAACTACGGGATATACTCGACCCAGAAAAAACGGTTTGGGAAAATACAGTTCCAAGCGGTGGAGACACCGTATTTGTAAATGGATCACCCAAACATATCATATCCTATCTTCAGGATTTTCTTTTTACTCCTGACAGAGCAAAATCTCCTGTCAAACAGCTCTCAGGTGGTGAGAGAAACCGACTCATGCTTGCAAGACTCTTTACAAACCCCTCAAATCTGCTCGTACTCGATGAACCAACCAATGATCTTGATACTGAAACTCTGGAGCTACTCGAAGAATTGCTTCTTGAATTCAGGGGAACAGTTCTGGTTGTAAGCCATGACCGGGAATTTCTTAACAATGTAGTAAGTTCTATTATAGCCTATGAGGGAGAGGGTGGGTTTAAGGAGTATGTGGGAGGGTATGATGACTGGATTCGTCAGACCACTCAATTGATAAAAAACCAAGCTGCTCCAAAAAAAGCAAAACAACAAAAGCCAAAAACTCCGGACCAGAAAAAACTCTCATATAAAGAGAAAAAAACACTGGAAGAACTTCCTAAGCAGATCGAAAAAATGGAAACCGAGTTTGAGAAGCTGAGCTTGGAAATGGCAAATCCGGACAATTTCCAAAAACCCGGGTTCATAACCGAAGCTCAACAGAGGCTTGAAATATTAGAAACTGAAATCAGCTCTTCATACCTGAAGTGGGAAGAGCTTGAATCCCGGTCTGACAGAAATAATTGATATGTAAACCTTTCCCTCAGTTTCTGTTCAACAAATATCCCACTCCTAAAAATCTTAAAACCTTGCTAAACCAGTTTTTGCGCACTATTTTATGAATGAATATATTTTGGTTCATTCATAAAGGTGGCTCACATGTCCACAGATATAAAAGAAACACTCTGGAATGAAGGCCTTGAACTGTTTCGGTGTCAGGGTTTTAAGAAGACAAGCATTGCACAAATAACAGAAAGATGCGGAATCGCAGTAGGGTCCTTTTACAAATACTATCCATCGAAAGAAAACCTCTTCCTTGACATTTATTTCAAGATGAATCTCTCAATGGAAGAGCAGGTTATGGAGAGCTGCGGAAGCGATGAAAACCTGACAATTTACGTAAAGAATGTGATTTTATCTCTTTTGAAAGGTATAAAGTCAGATCCGATTCTTAGAGAGTGGTACGACCGCGAATCCTGGCACAAAATAATCAGCAAGTGCGATTTCAAGTCTCTTGACATAAGCAGCAACTCTTTTTCCTACTCACTTTTTCTTAGCATAATAAAGAAATGGAAAGAAAACGGTCGAATCAGACAGGACCTTAGTGAAGAACTGATCCTTGCCATGTTTGACTCCTTGTTTATTATTGACCTGTATTCCAAAGATATAGGAGAACACTTTTTTCCTGACTTAATAATTAAACTCACAGAATTTATAGTTCAGGGACTAAATCCCGGAAGGGGGGTAAATGGATAGGTATTTAGAGGTTGAAAATTTATACAAGGTTTACAACAAGAATCAAAAAGAGAAAAAAATCACCGCAGTTAAGGGTATTAGTTTCGGGGGTTATTCCGGTGAGATTCTTGGGATTCTGGGCCCGAATGGTTCAGGTAAGACATCTATCATTAAATCAATTGCCACATTGATTGAATTTGAAAAGGGTTCAATAGAGGTTTTAGGGACAAATATTCAGAAAAAGAGGAAACAGGTTCTTCAGAATATGGGGGCGGTTCTTGAAGGGGCCCGAAACGTGTACTGGAATCTCAGTCCAATAGAAAACATGATCTATTTTGCAGGTTTGAAAGGTTTGGGCAAGCGGGATGTAAACACCCGTATCGAACGATATCTTTCCTTTTTGGATTTGGAAAAGGTTGCCAATAAACCACTCAGACAGTTTTCCAAAGGGATGCAACAGAAGGTTGCAATAGCCTGCTCCCTCATTGCAGATCCAAAACTTGTGCTTTTAGATGAACCGACACTGGGGCTTGATATTGAAACTTCGAGGAATATGCAGGAGTTCATTAAAGCAGAGTCAAAAGAGAACAAGCTTTTTGTAATAACTTCTCACGACATGAAATTTATTGAAAAGACCTGTTCAAGGGTTTTGGTGATCAGAGAAGGGGAAATCATTGCAGGGGATTCAATTGAGAATCTCAAGACCTATTTCAAAAAATCTGCTTTCAAAATAACCGTTGAGAATGGTCTTCCCCCCGAGTTTTTCAGAGATCTTTCCCTTATTTCAGATTTTCGAAAAGAAACACCCAAAGAGGACGAAAATGGTGAAGATGGTGTCGAGCTTTATTTTCTTTTCGACACACCGGAAGTCATCTACTCCATCATCGATGTTCTGAAACAACATTCAGCTATTTTGACCAGCATTGATATTGTAAAGGATGATTTTGAAGACATATTCCTGCGCATTCTAAAAGAACAAAACAATGAGAGTGTTTCAGCAACCATAAAGGGAAAAATCGATGAAAATATATAATCTTTTTATTGCAGAACTGACCCGTTTTTTTGTTGAGATAAAACGGTATTATTTCGAAACTCTTTCCGGCCTTATAGTATTCTACCTGATATTCATTTCAATGTTTTACGGTATAAGAAGTTTTGGCGGAGCAGATTTTGGAACCGACCGGCTCGATGTGCTTATAGCAGGGTATATAATGTGGACAGTCGCAGTTATGGGTTTTCAGGTGGTTTCCAACTCTATTTATGAGGAAACACAAAGGGGTACGCTGGAGCAGATATTTTTGTGTTCTTTAGGAGTAGAGATGCCGCTCATACTGTCCACTGTAATTCATACGTTTTTTGCTGTCATGATAAGTACGCTGATGCTTTTTCTTACCATGCTTACCACCGGAAGATGGTTGTATATTGATCCCACTGGAATTTTAGGGGTTCTTGCTCTGAGTTTACCTTCACTTTGGGGCATTGGTCTGATCATCGGAAGTTTAACAATTGTATACAAAAAAATAGCATCACTGCTGCAGATATTTATATTTCTGCTTATTGCAATTGTCGCGGTAAATGCCTACCCGCTTAACCTTTTTACTTTTCTTCCCTTTGCATCAGGTGCTACAACAATACGTTTGATTATGACACAGCAGGTTAACTTTTCTGTAAGCTGGTACCTGACAATTTTTGTTATAAATTATGCTTATCTTTTTGCCGGAATCGTAGTTTTTAAAATGATAGAAAAATCAGCAAGAAGGAAAAATTTGCTTTCTCAGTATTAGGATCAGGCTATAAAGACACTTTAATCAGACACCTGTCCCGGTTGACTCAAGGAGGAGTTGCCGGGCTTTCTGATGATACATCGCAATTGCCGATTCCTTTGTCATTTTCCGGCAAAGTGAAGTAAAACACCGCACCCTTTCCTACCTCAGCGGTAGCCCATATACGCCCCCCGTGCAGGTGAATGATTTTCTCTACAATAGCAAGACCTATTCCGGTTCCAGCAAATTGTGCATCAGAATGAAGACGATGAAAAGGTTTAAAAAGGTATTTTGCTGAACTCATGTCAAAACCTGCTCCGTTATCGCGAACAAAAAAGGTTTTTCCCTTTTTTGTTTCGGTTAAACCTACCTCAATGTGAGCCCAGACATTTTTAACGCTGTATTTCCATGCGTTGCTGATAAGGTTTGACATAACTATCTCGATCATTCTCGGGTCTGCAAATGCTGGAAGTTTTTTCTGTACAGATATTTCAACCCGCCTTGCCGGATCCATATGTCTAAGTTCTGCAACAACAGAATCTGCGACCGAATAAAGATTGATTTTCTGTTTGTATACTGACCTTCGGGAAAACTTTGCAAGGTTCAGCAGATCTTCTATCAAAAGATTCATCTTTACAGCAGAATCAACGATACGTTGCAGGTATTCTTTACATGTATCATCCAGAAGATCCCGATAGTCTTCCATAATTATTTCGCCAAAACCTTTCATAAGTCTTAGCGGCGCCCGAAGATCATGAGATACAGAATAGGAGAACGATTCCAGCTCGCGATTTGCAAGTGTGAGCTCCTCTGTTCTTTTCCGTAAGAGTTCTTCGGCCTTTTTTCGTTCCGTTGTTTCAATTAATGAGAGTACCAGTCCGGTGGTATGGTCAGATTCATCTCTAACCGGCACCAGTGACCAATCCCAATATGTTATGCCACGCCAGGGCTGATTGGCGTATTCAAAAGGTTTGTCACGAAAAGAAATTGTGTGTCCGGTATCTCTTGCTTTCCGAAAGATCTCCTCATTTTCCCTATGGGGGAACAACGTAAAGTGATTTTTCCCTTCAAGCTCTTCCCAGGTATACCCACACTCCTCCATGTAAGATTTGTTTGCCATTACGACATTGAAATCACAGTCCAAAAAGGCAAGCTGTGTTCCGGTATTTGCCATTACTGTATCAAGCATTCTTTTCTGGTCAAACAGTTGCTTTTCAGTTTTCTTACGTTCTGTTATATCACTGAAAACAGTGATCAGAAAACCTCTTTGGGGGCTTGAAGCTGAAACTGAATACCATCTTTTCAGCTTTTTTATATGACATTCAAACCTGAATGTTTTCCCGACAAACGAAGGATTAATGTATTTGCCTATCCAGTCAGGTTCCTTATCTATACCAGGTATTACATCGGTGATTTTTTTCCCGATTACATCATCTGGCTTTAAACCTGTTAAGTTCTCAAATGCATCATTTACTTCAAGAAATATATAGTCGCAGGGGAAACCATTTTGATCAGGTACGATCCTGTAACAGGCAATACCTTCCGATATTTCGGAAAAATATTCACGCACCCTTGTTTCACTTCTGTGGCTATCCTTGTAACCTGTTGGATAAGCTTCCTTATTCAGGAATTTCCAATTTCTGCAGTCTTTTACGAGTGCTGTTTTGTGCTTATCCAAAATATGCAAACCTAAAGACATATCCATCATTTCGGGATAGGCATAAATTGCAATCGCTGATTCTCCATCAATAAATTCTATACCAGACTCAAAACGCTCAGCACTGTTGTCCATCACCTCCTGAGCATTGCAGGCAAACCTAAGATTTTTCAATCCACAGGCTTGGGCTTTTGAGGTGAAAGTCGAAATTGTCAGTTTTTCACTGCAACCCTCGCTCTTACAAGAATCAGATGATACAACTTGTATCTGTCCACTCTCTTCGTACCGTTCATAGAAAGCTATCCCTTTTTTCAAAGCGTCCTTCGCGGCTTCTACACTCAAAGGCGGAGAAACAACCCACACACAATATTCACCACCTGCCAGCCCAGCCTTAAAATAGGAAACGAAAGCATCAAGCATATCCTGAGGAGATTTATAAAAGAGTCCCAACTGTGTGCCCAACATGAGATTTCCGACTCCCGGAATACCCGATTCCCAAATCGCAAATGTCACATTGAGATCTTTTTCATGCAAACCCAAACCATGGGTTAAACGTGAATATTCCCTCAGAAAGCCAGCTTTCTTTATATAAGTCTGTATATCATTGCAGTGACACATTAGAAAACTCCCCTTACCTGAGAGTACAATGCGGTGTTCTTATTGTCAACACAATATGTTCTTTTTTTTATTACAGGCAAAACATTAATTAATACAGATAATTTTTTTACCCCTTTCCTGCCCCAAACACCCATTGTCATGGGAATAATCTGACGCAGCAGTTACTACACCCATTCTTACATGCAGTCATTCTGAAGCCTTGCCTTTGGGGCTATTTGTAAACCCGTCATGGCTGTAGCCAAATATCTTTAGATCTGTCCGGTGGTTTACTCGATAAAAGGATTATCTTACATGGATAAACACCTGAACCTGTATTATGTTCTTTAAAACCAAAAGACCATATACAAGCCATTGCCAACAAACAAAAAGGGAATTATTATAGGAAGTTATGTTAGTGATTTCAGAAATGGTCATAATGATTAATGTAACTGTCACACTACAAATTTCTCAAGTCTTTTGGATAATGCCTGCCGTAACTTAAAGCTGTCAAACATTAAGTAAGTTGTCATAAAACCGATACACAGGGTGAAATTGGATATGACAAGAAGATGTGCACAGAACAGTTTACAGTTATTGGATAGTGAAAGTTACCAAACCTCATTCGGCTCTCTGATCAGCGGCCTTAACTACTATATGGAAATGGTATTTTCTGATGAAAGATCCCATACTATGCGAAAATTAATGTTGAAGATCTGGTGCAAACTGGTGGTGAGGTTTCTCATACACCGATGTCTACCGGTTATTAACCAAAAGTGGTGGGTGTTTTATCTTTGGCGTCTTTTACCAAATTTGTCCCAAAAGGTGGTTGCCTCCCTACAGAAGAGGCCCCAGAAGGCGCAAGACGGCCTGTAAAGCGCGCTCTTTCAAAGGCCGCTTTTGCCAGTAATCCAAAGACATCTCTTCGCTAAGGGAGAATGTTTTGAGCATATCTTTTTTAATATCACCTATCGCCGGTACCCCGCAAAGCAGCACTGCGTTTTCGAAGTGAAGATAAAAACTTCTGTAATCCATATTGATAGTACCGATAACCGCCACTTCATCATCACTGAGGATAGTTTTGGCATGTATATATCCGGGAGTGTATTCGTAAATCCTTACTCCTGCAGCTAAAAGCCTCTTATAATTTGATTGGGTTACTTTATGAACATACCATTTATCGTAGTTTTTTGGAGTTATGATTCTCACATCTACACCACTGTGGGCCGCAGAGCACAACTCCCTTACCATTGTCTCCTCTATCACCAGGTAAGGAGTCATGATATACACATACTTATTTGCATTTCCAATAATCTGATGATACACACCTTCGGCAGGATTGTGGGGTATGGTAACGGGGCCATCACTGAAAGGCTGATAAAAACCATCACCCCTGACAACCGATTGAGGCCGGTATTTTTCATAATCTTCGGAAACTCCACTCTGTGTTTTCCACATCTGCAGGAATATCATACACAAGCTAAAAACCGCATCACCCTGGAGCCTGATGCCGGTATCTTTCCAGTGCCCAAACCGCGGATACAGATTAGCATACTCATCTGCCAGATTAACACCACCGGTGTATCCGATAGTTCCATCAATTACCACGATTTTCTGATGATTTCTGTAATTGAGGTAAGGTCTTGAGAGGAATTTGTGAACCGGATTGAACGCAACAGCATCTATCCCATATTTTTTGAGTTCTGTTATAAAGTCCCTGGAGACAGTCATAATACTGCCAAGGTCATCAAACATAACTCTTATCTCCACACCGGCAGCAACTTTTTCCTTTAGAATATCAAAAAATGAAGACCAGAGCTTTCCCTGCTGAATAATAAAATAGGAGATGAAGATGAAGGATTTTGCATCTCTTATATCCTTAAGCATCTCTTCAAACAATAACTCTCCACTGTCAAAATATTTACAACTTGCGTGTTGGTACAGGGGAAAACCTTCATTCTCAAGATAGCGGATAATCCTTTGGGATCGGGGATGTGCAGTAAAAACAGTATTGCGTGCACTCTTATCATTGTGATAGGTAGTGAGTTTTTTCATCCCTGACTGTTTTATGTTCCATGAACGCCTGTATCTGGCCCGGGTTTTTCCCCAGAGCAAATAAAGTAAGTAGCCAAATACAGGTGACACCAGGATTATTACAATCCAAGAAGTGGAAAAGGCCGAGCTTTGATTTTTGCTTATAATAGAAATCACCTCTATTATTGCCAGAAGTTCGAATATCAGGAAGAGATAGAGATAGTTTTGTCTCAGAAAAACAGATAAAAGAGCTACCGTTGTCAATTGAAGCACAACCGCAACACCCACCAGAAGCATTCTTAAGAGACCGCTATGATTCTTCGTTTTTTCCATACAGCAATATTTCTGGCCCACTATTGGGCGTGTACAATTTTTTCAGTGTCACAATTACCACAATGACAACCAGCACTATTATTGCCGGTATCAGGAACCGATTCTCCAATGGCCTTACAGCAAGACTGCCCAGAAGAACAACCAATACCATTCTGGGTACAAGTACCAATAAGGAACCACACATAAACGGCAGGTATCGCGCATTCACAGCACCAAACAGCATACTGATCAAATCTATGGGCGGCCCGGGGACGACCCTTGCCATAAAACTACTTACCACACCTCTGTCTGCAGCATAGGAGGCAATCTTTTTACCATGTCTGCTTTTCGCAACAACAGGCATCACGCGTTTACGACCCAGTTTTTTGCCCATGATAAACCCTGTGCTCAGCTCCAGAATCAATCCTACAAAACCAACCAGAACAGCTGTATAAGGCTGAAACGCAGCACCAATACCCATGTAAAGAACCACAATAGGTATGACCATAGTTGCACCCTTGATGCAAAAGATTATCAAACTGGTGATGATACCTATCCAGGCATAGGGATTGAGTAACTGAAGTTCATGAGGGTCAGTTTCTGTACCGCCACTTGCATCCAGCAGCATTACTGCGGCAAACAGAAGGAACAGCAGAAACACGCTGCCAAAAATGTATCTTTTGAGAAATCTTCTTCCGGAACTATTTTGCTTCATATACCCCAGATACCAGCAGAAACGATCAAACACGCTGTTACAAATTACAGCATGTTCTTCAAACAACCAAAACTTTTGTTCTTTAAACTGCAATCAAATATAATGTACGGCTGTAAAATAGTTCTATTTTAGACCAAACCGATATGCGCAGGAATAAAACCCACTGGGAATCAGTACTCTGATGTGGTTATAACCATTTAAAGGCGGGTAATTCATCCCGGAACTGAATCCGGGATGAATCTATACTATCATACTACAATTTTCTGTAAACACCTCTGTTGAGCCCGTCTCTGATTGCAGAAATCAGCTTTGCGCTCCTGATCGTTGCGCCGGTTACACCGTCTGCTTCGATCGTGATTATTCCAGAAGGATTAAACAGTTTATCAAGGCTTTCCCGTATATCCCTGTCTATGAGATATTCTGCAAGCTCTCTATACTGCCGGTATACAATGTTTGTATTTTCTTCATCAGAATCAAGGTAATCAACACCCTTATAATGAAGATACCTGTAGGAGATGTTTGTGACGGTATCGGATTTCAGGGTAAACTGAATGTTTATCTCCATTTCACCCCGGTCGAAAAAAGCTCCTCTGTAAACACCGTCAGCGAAGCTGCTTTTGTTTGAGTCAAAGCAACCTGACACCACCACTGAAACAACTGCTGCAACCAGCAAAATCAAATATCTTTTCATACGACTATTCCTTAGAATGAGAAGCTACCACCCAGATGAACCATTCTTCCTGCTCCGGGAAATATTCCTCTTGGCGCCCTGGAAGATATGTACTTGTGGTCAAAAATGTTTTTCACTGTTCCGTTCAGTTCAAACATTCTGTTTATCCTGTACTGTACATCCATGTTCCAAAGGGAGTAGGAAGGTATTGCCCCTTCTCTTCCACGGGCAGATCCGATTTCTGTATTTGCTTCATCGGTGTACTGTTTACCTGTGTAGCTATAACTTACACCAGTGGTGACCGGGCCTAAGCGATATCCCACACGTGCATTAACCAGGTGTTCGGGTGCATAGGGAAGGCGATTACCTTTAAACCTTACCTGGCGGTCATTGGAGTCAAAGAGATCATTTCTGAATTCAGCAACAGGGACCCATGTCCAGTTTGTGCTCAGCTCCACAGAGTTGAGCAACTCCGCACTCAGGGTCATCTCCATGCCCTGATTCACAGTTTCACCGGCATTGGTATGGGTTGCAGCACTCGCCCCACCGGCTTCACTTGCATTAATAACCTGATTGTCAAAATCATATCGGAAACCGGTTACTTCGTAGCGTGCAGGACCAATTCTACCTCTGAGCCCAAGTTCATAGTTGATGCTGTTTTCTGCATCCAGTTTAACAGCCTGCCCCTGTCCGTCTATCGCATCCTGAACCCTTGGCGGGGCGAATCCGCGATGTACTCCCGCAAACAGGTTTATGGAAGGGTTTATCCTCCAGGAATAGCCGACACCCGGAATGAGCACTGTGTTGGAGGCGCTTGTTGTGACATTCACAGAGTCATTGGACATTCGCCTTACTTCCCTTTTCTGGTTGTAGTATTCCACTCTCAATCCCGGAGTCAGACTATGGTTGACCATACGGAATCTGTTTTGTGCAAAGAACGCCAGAGCGGCTGTGTATCTGGAGTCATCCTCTGCGAGATCACCGGAGCGGGCCATAGCACTGTCTGAGCTGTTGATCCTGTTATTGGTCATGAATTCATAATGGGGACGCAATCCAATTTCAAGTTTGTTTGCAACATCTCCAAACCGATAATTGTATTCCAGACGGCTATCGATTCCCATCACATTGAATTCGCGTAATCTACCTCCCACAGAATTTCTCATATAATTGTATCCGGCCTCGATAGTATCACCGTAACCGTCAATTGCCTGATCCGAGGCAAACGCGAAATCTTCACGCCACCAGTTACGCTCAGCCTTGTTCCAATACGCCAGGGTTCTGATCAAAATATCTTCCGAGATATCATATTCATGGTTTAAATCAAGGGAGAGCCGTCTGACATACATCCGGTCATTTTCCGCTCTGTTAAGCTGGCAATCCTCTTCAAACTCCCTCTGAGTCAAACCCAGATAGGTGTGGTGTGAAACCTGGTCATAGAAAGTTCCTTTAACTGAAAAATGGTGAGCACTCCCCGCACTCACACTACCCTTTAAAACCAGGTCATTTACTGTGAATGGCATATCTCTCCACCCATCACCCTGCTTATGCAGAAAAGAGACAGACCCAAGAAAATCACCCCATTTATCACCATACTCTGCGAGAATCGACCCATATCCGGCATTCCCCCCTTTGAGAGCCACCATACCATGGCGGCGCGGCTGGGGTTTTCTGGTTATATAGTTTACCGCACCTCCAATTGTTGAAGGCCCGTAGCGCAGACTGCTACTTCCCTTAAGTACTTCTAGACGCTCCATTCTCTCAACAGGCGGACTGTAGTATGCTGCCGGGTCGATAAAGGGACCGAGCTGCACCGGCGCCCCGTCCTCTAAAAGCAGTACCTTTCTGCTCATATCAGGGTTAAGCCCTCTGATTCCTATCCTGGGGTAAAACCCAAACCCGTCTGTTTCAACCACATTTACACCAGCAACTCTTTTAAGGGCGTCCTGTGTGCTCAAAGGTCTGGACTGGGTGAGAATTTCTGGTGAGATAATTTCAAATGCTCCAGGAATATACTGATATTCTTCTTCAACTTCTCCGATAACATCGATCCGTGGCAGACGAATTTCATCCTCTGCATAGACTACTGTTGCAGCAAATAGTGCAAAAAGTAGCAATTTTGCCGTTTTCATTGCCAAACCTTTCATTGGGTTTTCCTTTCGATTAAAAAAAAGAAGGTTATTTTGTAGACGAGCTACTGATACTCAGAGCTTTGTTGATAGTGATTATCACCCTTATTAAGATAGTGTCTAATTGTTCACAAAACAAGTGACATTTATTCAGTTACCACTTCTTTTACAATGTTAAATGAAATGTAAGCTACTGATTTTCCACGGAGTAAATTGTGTCTGCGACTGGTCATTTTTTTCCAAAAACAGCATACACCATAGTGGGCTTCTGGGATGATGGCAGTGTATGGCAGGGTATTTGAATAGCTGAGTTTAAAAGTATACTCGGGTTCTGCGGGACAGCTGGGATAAAACACTGAACAGTTCCCCTCTCCCGTGAATCACTGTTACTACCCTACTCTTAGGTGAAAGCTTGAGGGATATGAAAACTCTTATCAAACTGCTGCTAAACTCCTTTACCCTGGTTTTGGCGCTTGCCTTTAACTACTTATCAAATACAGATTTGCTGAGCGAGAGAACTGTTGGTGAAATAAGCGACAAATATCAGACGGTAATAACCCCCGCCGGGTACGCCTTTTCCATATGGGGGCTTATATACCTTCTGCTGATACTGTTTGTCCTTTACCAGTGGATTATGTGGCGTAGAAAAGGAGAGATTTTCATAATCGAAAAAACGGGTTATTTTTTTGCGCTGTCGAATGTGGTGAACGCCTTATGGGTGGTCGTCTGGGTTAATGAACTGATAGTTGTTTCGCTTATCCTGATACTCCTTCTTTTGGTTTTCCTTTATGCTATTGTCAAAAGATTGGATCTTGAGAAGTGGGATGCTGCAGCTCCGGTTATTCTTTTTGTATGGTGGCCGATAAGCATTTATTTTGGTTGGGTTATCTTAGCCACGGTATTAAATGTATTGATTTTTCTTGTGAGCATCGGTTATGATGAATGGCTGCTGGGTGCTAATGGGTGGGGATTTTTGCTTTTGACAATAAGCACTGCAGTTTATCTTTATTTTTTATATTCCAGAAATTTGCGGGAATCGGCGGTTGTGGGGGTATGGGGATTTTCTGCCATTGCCGTTGCACAATTCCAAACAAACCGGGCCATATCCATTGTTTCAATCATCGGCGCAATATTTTTGCTTGTCAATGTAGTTTATCATGCATTCAGGAACAGAGCTTTTTCAGCTATAAGACGCGCCTGAGAGTTTCTCCCCAAAACAAAACAGACTGTTCAATACGATTCCCGACATGTGCTTTTAGGGTTTACCAGTCTGACTTCCGGGCTCCCCCAATACTCATTCATTGTATGAGTCTGTCTAATTTAGTGTACATTTTGGTGAAAATATATATTTTTACCCCCGTTGTTTAACGTTTTTCACCCTGAAACAGAGGACTGATATGCTTTTTGATAAACTCACCCAAAGAGGGCGCGACTTTTTAGGTGTAAAATACCCATTGATAGCAGGAGCTATGACATGGATCAGCGACTATAATCTTGTTGAGGCAGTGAGTGACAACGGAGCATTTCCGGTACTTGCCGGAGGAAACATGCCACCCGACATTTTCGAAAAGGAAGTCGACAGGTGTGTTGAAAATATAAAAAAACCATTTGCAGTCAATCTCATTACCATCGCACCCAATTATAAAGTTCAATATGAGATACTTCAGAGTAAAAATGTCCCATTTGTGGTTTTTGCGGGAAGTTTCCCCAGAAAAGCCGATATCCGGGGCATGAAAACAAGCGGCAAACGCACTATGTCATTTGCAAGTGATGAGAGTATTGCAAAGCTGCAGATCCAGTTTGGTGTAGATTCGCTTATTCTGGAGGGAAGTGAAGCGGGGGGGCATATTGGTCATGTATCCCTTACAATTCTTCTTCAGCAGGTTCTTTTTGAATTCAATGAGGTGCCAATTTTTGTCGGAGGTGGAATCGGAACAGGGAAAATGATAGCTCACCTGCTGGCGATGGGAGCCTCTGGTTGTCAGCTCGGGACTCGCTTTGTGATGACAGAAGAGTGCACAGCACACAAAAATTTCAAAGATGTGTTCATTAAATCAAAAGCACGACACGCGATATCCACACCTCAGTACGACTCAAAACTACCGGTTGTAGCTGTACGCTCAATCAAAAACAGCGGGACCGATCAATTTGGAAAACTTCAGCTCGAGCTTCTTAAGAAACTTGCAAAGGGTGAGCTCACCAGGGAAAAGGCTCAGTATGAAGTGGAGAAATTCTGGATGGGAGCTCTCAGAGAGGCTGTTATTGAGGGGGATGTTGAAAAGGGGTCATTGATGGCTGGTCAGAGTGTGGGACTTATGCGCGAGGTGCTTCCGATGAAGGATGTAGTCGAAAATATGATTAAAGAAGCCGAAGATGAACTGCAGAAAATAAGGGAAAGGGTTGGATAGTCAAGGTAAACAGTTAACCACCCTTTATAACAACCCCTTCTGTTATATCTAAATTTAACTATGAGATTATGGGCTGAAAACAGATTCGGCCCATATATTTGATCCCCCTCTTCCATACTCCACAACAGGGAAGTTTTTTTATTTTGGCTGCAGTTTCTTTCCTGAAGGGAATACTGTTTGCTTCTCCTCTAAAATGATCCCACCTGTTTTTTTTGGTCTTGTACACAAACATTTTACCGGAGGTGAAAGAAATGGCAGCAGATATCCTTGATCAGATTCATACAGAGCATGAATTGGTACAGAACCTTTTCAAAGAAATTCTTCAAACCTCAACAGGCTCGGTTAAAACCCGGGAAAAACTTTTCACCGAGCTCAAAAAGAATCTCATCCCTCACATGAAATCAGAAGAAGAATTATTCTATCCGTTGCTTAAGGAGCACAGGCATACAAAAGAGATGTCACTTGAGGCTCTTGAGGAGCACCATGTTGCAGAAATGGTGCTCAGTGAGTTAGACAGGATGGCCCCATCGGATGAAAACTGGAATGCAAAAATCAAGGTCCTCAGCGAACTTATAGAACATCATATCGAAGAGGAAGAAAGTGAAGTTTTTAAGGGAGCAAGAGACATCATCCCCCAAAAACTGGAACCATTGCTCAATCAGTTCGTTGAAAAAGAGAACGCCCTGAAGTCGCAATTGTAAAGCTTCCATTTTCTTAATATGTCAGGGGGCGCAGTGTATTTTCGCTGCGCGCCTTTTCAGCTTCTGCGTAATGCATATCTTACACCAAGGGTATAGAGATGCTTAAATCTTGGTCTGGAATCCAGCTCCCTGTCGTAGAGGAGTTGAAAGTTCACCCCAAGCATAAGATAGCGGGTCAGTGCTACACCCAACATGCTGTCCCAGTTTACATCGGGATATCGCCATAACCCCTCTTCACCCTCTGCCTCCTCATCTATTCTGAACAAGGCCTTATATATACCCAGACGGCTGGTTATATTTATATACTCATTTTCCGTAGTGTGTTCGAAATCGGCAACCACATCTACACCCCCGTCAGTAGTGAACACGTTGTCTCTTGTATTATCTTGTAGCAAAACGTCGCGATCGTAGTGGTTTCTTACAGCGAATCCAAGTCTTGTGGTCAGAAGTGTCCTCTCTGCTCTGTAAAGATCCCTGATCGCACCAGCACTCCCCTTTATTTCAAGAGGATTGAAATATCTGGTAAGGAGAGTATCGCGTTCATCAACAAATTGAGATAGTAAACCAGCAGAGATGAAAGGATCTGTAAAAAACCCCAGAGTAAATCTCTGAATTGTCTCGATATTTATTTGATCGGAAGACTTTTGCAGCGGTGCCCACACTTTTGTTTCCCTGTCCTGCAAGCTTGTTTGTCCAAACATAAGGATCAGATTGGTTCTGTTTCTGGTCCATTCGGAAAATTCCTTTTCTGCAGATATGTCATTGCGCAAAACCCATGTAAACGCCCCGACATCACGGCCGATCCAGTTATCTGAATAGGCATTGAGAGAAACAGACAAATTTGACTTAAACGAAACATCCCAACCTCCGGGGGATCCTTCGTTTGCCTGATCTGAATACGATAAAAAGACAACACCAAACAAAGTCAGTATAAAAACCATTTTTCTCATCAGTTCTCTCACCCCGGATTTTTATATTAAAGGAATGCAGCTGTACAGGAAAACCCAAACAACAATAAAGCCCTATGAATATACTATTTAAAAAGTTGTTTAAAAAGTCATCAGCTATCCTTGTTCTGCTTATTACGGTATTTGGCCTTGAGGCTCAAAGTGTGCAGCAGCTCTATTCTATAGCGGCAGAAAACTATGACAGATCTGCACTTTATGATTTAATTGAGGTACTTGAATCTGACAATACCATAGGTGGAGTTATGCTGAAAGCAAAAAGTTACTGGAGGCTTCAGTTTATTGCCTATTCAGAGGAGAGCAGAAAAGAGGTAAATAAATATGGAAAAAAGGCACTCCAATACTTAGAAAAAGCCAGGGAAGCGGGAAAAGAGAGTTTATCGGTGATGCGTTATGAGGTTTTTATAATGCAGAAATTGGCAGATGGGGGGATTTTTGCAGGTACAGTTTGGGGGCCAAGAATCATCTCCGTAAGTTCGCAACTGGAGCGACATATCCCCCAAGACTATGCCACCAGATTCAGCAGAGCAATAACTCTGGTTGGTGCCCCCCCGCTTTTTGGTGGAAACCGTGAAGCGGGGGTTGATACTCTTTCTTCTCTGATTAAACAGTATCCGGATTCTGTTGATCTCAAAGTACAGAGAGCAAACGGATACAGAAAAATGGGTAACATGACTGCAGCATTAACAGATATAGAAAATGTGCTGGAAAGACAACCCAATAATCTTTTAGCATTGAGAATCAAGAGGGAGCTCGAAAAATACCTTCAAGAGTAAACACGGGAAAAACAGTGATGAAAAAACCGCATGTAATTGTCATAGGAGCCGGGCCTGGTGGACTTACTGCATCAATGACTCTTGCTCATCAGGGATTCAGGGTTTCTGTCTTTGAAAAAAACAAATATGTGGGGGGGAGAAACGGGCGTCTGAGACAGGGCCCCTATAGTTTTGATATAGGACCTACATTTCTGATGATGCATCCCATTCTTGAACAGGTATTCAGGGATGTGCAGAGAGATATTCACGATTACATTAAGCTGACAAAGCTGGACCCGATGTATACACTCACTTTCAGGGACAAAACTATTCGCCCATCATCGGATCATCAGAAAATGGCTCAGCAGATCAAAGCTTTGTTTCCCGGTAATGAGAAAGGATTTGAAAAATTTCTCAGAAGAGAAAAACTGCGGTTTGAGAGAATGTACCCCTGTCTTCAAAAACCATACTCTTCAATAGGATCATACATTTCCAAGCCTTTTTTCAAAGCGATACCCCATTTTGCTATTGGCAAAACACTTTTCCAAATATTGAACGGCTATTTCGATGACAAAACCCTCTGTACAGCTTTTACATTTCAGGCAAAATACCTTGGAATGTCACCCTGGCAATGCCCGGGAGCTTTTGCGATAATCCCCTTTATAGAGCACCACTGGGGCATACACCATACAGACGGGGGCCTTTGTACGATTTCAGAAAAGATGGCAAGTGTTGCTGAGGAGTTTGGGGCTGAATTTCACCTCTCTACACCGGTTAAAAAAATAAGGGTCAGAAATAAAAAAGCACACGGAGTGATCCTTGAGAGCGGAGAAGTTATAGATGCAGATGCGGTAGTGATAAATGCAGATTTCGGATATGCTATGGAAAATCTGTTCGAACAGGGTGTGCTCCGTAAATACACACCTCAGAAGCTTAGAAAAAAGAGATGGTCCTGTTCCACATTTATGATCTATATGGGCCTAAACACTCTGTATGATGAACCGTTTCATAATATCATATTCGCAGATGATTACAAAACCAATATTACAGAAATTTCCCGTGGAGAAAAAATTTCTGACGACATGTCTATCTACATACGCAATGCTTCGGTTATAGACAAGACGCTTGCGCCTAAAGGCCGCTCTGCGCTCTACATCCTTGTGCCTGTACCCAACACGCTTAAAACGGAAAAGTGGGATCGGCAGCTAATACTATCCTACAGAGAAAAAATTCTTAAACGTGTTATGGATAAAACTGGCATGAAAGATCTAACATCCAGAATAGTGTGTGAAAAAATAGCCACCCCTGATGATTGGGAACAGAAAAACTCCATCTTTATCGGCTCTACTTTTAACCTTGGGCACAATCTCTCACAAATGCTTCACTTAAGACCACACAACAGATTTGAAGAGGTGAAAAACTGCTATATTGTTGGTGGGGGTACACATCCAGGTTCCGGTCTTCCCACAATATACGAATCCGGCAGAATCTCAAGCAGGCTGGTTTGTAAAGACTTTGGAGTCACCCCAGCTTACGGCATACGGCATTGAGTAACCCCTGAATCAGGCGTGAGTTGTTTTAAACTCCTTTGGAGCAATACTGATGATTCAAGAGGAAAGAATCCAACATCTCAACAATACCCGACCCAATCGAAACGGACAATTTGTACTGTACTGGATGCAGCAATCTCAAAGGGTAAAGTTCAATCAGGCACTGGAGTACGCGGCACAAAGTGCAAATGATGCCTCGGTTCCTTTGGTCGTTTTTTTTGCTGTAACTGAATCCTTCCCCGAAGCAAATCTCCGTCATTACCATTTTATGCTTTCAGGTCTTAAACAAACAGAAATGCAGCTTAGGGATCGGGGAATACGGTTTGTGATCAGAATATGCAAAAATATTGAGGAGTGTGTGGCAGAACTGGCCCAACGGGCTGTTATGGTTGTAACCGATTGGGGTTACCTGAGTATACAGCAGTTGTGGAGAAAACAATTGGTTTCGGTGTTGAACTGCCCGTTTGTACAGATCGAATCCGATGCAATTGTCCCTGTAATGGTGGCTTCTTCAAAACAGGAAATCGGAGCAAGAACACTTCGCACCAAAATACAAAAAAACTTCAACAGGTTTCTTCAACCCCTGAAAGAAGTCAGTATCGGAAAAGATTCACTTCATCTGAAATTCAAATCAGAAAGCCTCTCCGATACAGATGCATTTCTTGAATTATTGAAAATAGACAGGACCGTACCAGTGGTAAAATGGCTCAAAGGCGGGCCGGAAGAAGCTGAAACTGTTCTTGGTCGTTTTTTGAAAAAAAAGCTCTCAGGATTTGGCCAGTATCGCAATGACCCATCGAAAAATCACCTCTCAAACCTCAGCCCCTATCTTCACTTTGGACAGATCTCACCAGTGCACGTTGCCCTGAAGGTGAGTGAAGCGGGTTCTGCAGATACAGCCGCTTTCCTTGAAGAGATGGTGGTCAGAAGAGAGCTGGGGTTTAACTTTTGTATGTATAATGGCAATTACGATTCGTTTTCAGCGATTCCGGGGTGGGCAGCAGAAACTTTACAGAAACACCGAAAGGACAAAAGACCCAGACACTATTCACTCCGGGAGCTCGAAAATGCACAAACATACGATTCATACTGGAATGCTGCTCAGCGTGAAATGGTTCACCTGGGCAAAATGCATGGATACATGCGTATGTACTGGGGTAAAAAGATAATTGAGTGGTCACCCACACCAAATGAGGCTTTTAAAAGAGCTCTGTACCTTAACAACAAATATTCTATCGATGGCCGCGATCCCAACAGTTTCACCGGTGTGGCCTGGTGTTTCGGATTGCATGACCGGGCCTGGGGGGAGCGGGACATTTTCGGAAAGGTGCGCTATATGAACAGCAAAGGACTCGAGAGAAAATTTGATATGAAAAAGTATGTGGAATTAGTTAACAAAAGAGTCGACCGTGAGTTAAACAACGGCAGTCATAGATGATTTCTTAGTTTTAATTCCAGTGGATGGGGGTTAAGATACACCTGCCGTTTAAGATATGTTTTATTGTATTTGCGGACATAGTGATTTAAAAGCGTTATTGGTACGATAAGCGGCACCAGAGAGGAGTGATAGTTTTCAATCACCTCAACCAGTTCTGCCTTCTCATCCCTTGAGAGGTCTTTTTTGAAATATCCTGCGATATGCTGAAGTACGTTTACATTTTTTTTCACTGTAGAGATGGTTTTTACAATCTGCATCAAAGTTGTAAAGTAACCATAGTAAACTCTTCTGATATTTTTCGGATTGGAACTTAACAGTTGTCCAAGCGCTTTGACTTTTGATGGACTGTGGGCCATTATCAGAAGTTTGTGATCGGTGTGCCAATCAACCAGCGCCTTTATTGACAGAGGCCCATTGATCAGGTCGCACCAGCGTGCATATACAAAGACCCGTTCGAGAAAATTTTCCCGTATTTCAGGATTGTGAAGTCGGCCATTATCCTCCACCGGTAACCACCAGTTTTTTTTTATAAACTCAGAAGCAAAAATCCCGGTTCCTTTACGTTTTACCCCACCGTTTTCATTGTAGATTTTTACATCTTTGAGTCCAGATGTCGGGGATTTACTTTTAAAAACAAAACCGCAAAGTCTGATCCTTTTTATCTGGGCAGCCTTTTCTCTGCTGTAATCAGACACTTTGGCAGTCAGATCCATACCGCTGTTTATGGTGACAAGGGATATTTTCCCCTCTTTTTCAACAAGGCGCATTGCTTCACGCGGAACCCCAAGACCACTCTCCACTTCCGGGCACACTGCAACCCATTGGATGTAGCGTCCCAGAGTTTCGAGCAGAAACCGGTCAAGCTTATGGTTGCCATCATAGCGTACCCTTTCTCCCAGAAGGCACGAACTGATACCCAGCCGAACTGGCGGAAATTTTTTTTCCATAGATGTGTCTCACAGCGGATGATAAAGGTTAAATTTTAAAAATCTTTGAAAATTCCCGTCATGATTACATTTTTAATTAGATATGTTTAGCCAAATATTCTCGGATCATGTGGGATGACTGTTCACCATGTTCTATTTTTTTATTCTGCTATTAGAGAATAGCATTTAATGTTCCAAACGGGGCGCACATTTAATTACGACATTGTTCGTTGAGATGAAAAATTATTCTTTGTAAAACTTATGCCAATTTATTCTCTTACGAAAAAACCAGGAGCTTTGATCAATGTGCCCAAAGAGTAACCCTCTTTTTCTAAACGACCCTCAATGGTACAAAGATGCCATTATTTACCAGTTACACATAAAAGCTTTCATGGACAGCAATGGTGACGGGATCGGTGATTTTAACGGTTTAACCCAGAAACTGGACTATCTTGAGAGCCTGGGGGTCACCGCCATATGGCTTTTGCCATTCTACCCCTCTCCGTTCAAGGATGATGGATACGATATAAGTGATTACATGAGTATCCACCCCTCATACGGTACCATGAAAGACTTCAAGGTCTTCCTCAGAGAAGCTCATAAAAGAGGACTGCGGGTAATAACCGAGCTTGTGCTCAATCATACCAGTGATCAGCATATATGGTTTCAGAAATCACGTCTCGCTGCACCAGGCTCGCCCTGGAGAGATTTCTATGTGTGGAGTGATACGGCCGATAAGTACACTGATGCCAGGATAATATTCAAAGATTTTGAGCACTCAAACTGGAGCTGGGATTCGAAGGCAAATGCTTATTACTGGCATCGTTTCTACTCCCATCAGCCCGATCTCAATTATGACAACCCCCTTGTTCACCAGGAGATGTTGCGTGTGATTGATTTTTGGCTGGATATGGGTGTGGATGGAATGCGCCTGGATGCAGTCCCCTACCTGTATGAAAGAGACGGAACCAATTGCGAAAACCTTCCCGAGACATTTGAGTTTCTGAAAAAAATCAGAAGTCACATGGATAAAAAGTATAAGGACAGGATGCTTCTGGCGGAAGCGAATCAGTGGCCCGAGGATGCAGCCAAATACATGGGGGATGGTGATATCTGCCACATGGCGTTTCACTTCCCGATAATGCCACGAATGTTTATGGCTCTTCAGATGGAGGATTGGTTTCCGCTGGTTGACATTTTAGAGCAAACCAAGCCGATTCCGGAAAGCTGCCAGTGGGCGATATTTCTCCGCAACCACGACGAGCTCACCCTTGAGATGGTAACCGATGAAGAGCGGGATTATATGTATCGCTGTTATGCTCACGACCCCACTGCAAGGATAAATCTGGGAATAAGACGCCGTCTTGCTCCACTGCTGCGTAACAGCCGGAGGCGAATAGAGATAATGAACATTCTTCTCTTCTCCCTGCCCGGCACTCCGATTGTCTATTACGGTGATGAGATAGGGATGGGGGACAACCATTATCTTGGAGACAGAAACGGAGTACGCACACCGATGCAGTGGAATGCGGACAGAAATGCCGGATTCTCTCTTGCAAATCCACAAAAACTGTTTTTGCCGGTAATAATCGATCCGGAGTATCAGTACGAGGCGCTCAACGTGGAAACACAGGAGCTAAATACCTCTTCTCTTTTGTGGTGGATGCGCAGGGTGATATCAATGCGTCGCAAATATAAAGCCTTCGCAAGGGGAGGGATCGATTTCATAAAATCTGACAATGGAAATGTCCTTACCTTTGTAAGAAAACATGAAGAAGAAAACATCCTGGTCATTGTCAACCTCTCGAGGTTCTCACAGGTCGTACACCTGGATCTGAGCGAGTATGCCGGAATGGTTCCAAGAGATATGTTCAGCGATAACCCTTTTCCCAAAATCGGTGATTCACATTATGTAATTACTATGGGTTTTCATGATTATTTTTGGCTTGTACTGGAGAAAGAGAAAAATTTCGAGCAGCTTGACCACAAATACTCGATACCTGAGATCACAGTCAGCGAAAACTGGACCGAAATGTTCTGGGGTTCGCATTCAAAATATCTTGAAAAACAGCTGTTGCCAAAATATCTGCAGGCAAGAAAAACTGCCGGCTGCAGACATTTGCCGGTTCTCGAGACAAAGATTTCAGAGCACATACAAACAGAGGTCGAGGGCAAAAAGCTACTTCTTCTGTTTGTAACTGTAAAATACCCCCGTGGAATACATAACATGATTTTCCTGCCCCTTTCAGTCTGCACCGAAGATGCAGTCAATTCATTGGTAAATGAAGAGACAGGCATGATCCTTGCCAAGGTAAACGGGACAACAAATGGATATATTTACGACTGTTCCTTTAGTCACGATCTTCATAAGTTGTTTTTAAAAATGATGTCCGGGCCGCGAAAACTTCAGGGAAAACATGGGGTTATCACCGGGTACTCCTGTGGGGAAAAAGAGCAAAAACCAATTGCAAAACAGCTCAAAAATGTCTTCCTCCTCAAAACACGTCAATTCAGTTCATCTTTCAACTACGATGATTCTTTCTATTTCAAGCTGCATCGCCAGCTGGAAGAGGGTATAAGGGCGGATGTGGAAATTGGCCGTTATCTCACCGAGCATTCAGACCATATCACACCGACCCCTCCTTTTCTGGGAGCAATTGAATACAGAGATGGCAAGCACTGCATTGTGCTTGGCACAATGAGCGAGTATGTCAACAACACCGGCACCGCCTGGGGGGTATCCCTCGATGCTGCAGTTAATTACTATGAATCTGTAATTTCAGGGGATATAGTGGAAGACGATCCGGGTGAAAATGAATCGGAAGTTTTGGAAAAATCTCAAAAGAGCTTACCCGATATTATGGACAATATGATCGGCACTTTCAGCGATAAGGTACGCATAATCGGCTCTAAAACGGCTCAGTTCCACTGTGCCCTGGCTTCCGAATCCAGTCATCCCGACTATGCACCCGAGCCTTTTACAACTCTCTACCAGAGATCACTCTATCAGTCGATGAGAACAAATACCCGAAAGATAATCTCTGAATTACGTAAAAAGCTCCGCTCCCTTCCTGAGGATCTTCAGTCGCATGCGACCTTCATAATTGAGAGCGAAAAGGAGATTCTTAGAATGTTTGAGGATCTCCTCACGATGAAGCCTTCATCGATTAAAACCAGAATACATGGCGATTTCCGCCTCAAACAGCTTCTCAATATCGGAAACGATTTTGTGATCAAGGACTTTGGAAATCAGGGTGATGCAGCTCTGAGCGAGGGGAGATTGAAACGCTCACCACTTAAAGATGTTGCAGGGATAATAAATTCTTTCCACTCTGTAGCTCTTACAGCATTATACAGCTCAAAGAAAATGGTGCCGGTGGATCAGACCGATATACATCACTGGGCCGATATATGGGTAAATCATGTAGTTAATCTGTTTCTCGATTCCTATATCGAAGGTATTGGGCATACACCGATTCTGCCATCAGATAAAAAGGATATGAATCGTCTGTTGCGCCTCTTTCTTCTGGAGCAATCTTTTGCCAATCTTAACTCTGCCCTCAACGCAACACCTGAAGAGATCACGGTAGCCATAAGGGCAATTATATCGACACTGAATACCCTTGAAAATGATACAAAATTTGCTTTGTAGTTAATTTTTAGCCAAAAAGGAGTACTCATGTATAAAAGAGGCAGCGGCATACTGATGCACCTTACATCTCTGCCATCTAACCATGGCATCGGAGATATGGGTTCGAATGCTTACAATTTCGCAGATCTACTCTCTAAGGCCGGACAAAAATACTGGCAGGTACTGCCTCTCAACCCGGGGAATCCCCAAAATGGTGAAAGTCCCTATTTCAGCAGTTCAGCTTTTGCCGGAAATCCATTGCTGGTTAATCTGGAAATGCTTGTAAAGGAGAGACTCCTTGATGAAGATGATGCAAAGCCATTTATTCAACCAGATCAAACGTGTATAGATTTTGATCTGGTGCGTCCTTATAAGCTCGCCATACTGAACAAAGCATACAGAAAATGGAAGACAATTAAACCCTCTGATCCAAATTTTCAGGATTTTTGCAGGGCACAGGCTCACTGGCTGGATGGCTATGCGCTCTTTATGATCGCCGGGGTAAAACAGGGAACCTATCAGTGGACCCAATGGCCCGAGCCTCTCAGAGACCGTCATGAAAGCGCACTCAAAGAACTGCTTCAGAACTCCTTCGAGGAAATCGAAAGACAGAAGTTTTTTCAGTACCTGTTTTTCACCCAGTGGCATGCACTTAAGCAATACTGCTCAAACCTGGGGATCTCAATAGTCGGAGACATCCCTATATATGTAAGCCACGAAAGTGCCGATGTCTGGGAAAACAGAGAGTTGTTCAAACTGGATGAAATGGGTAATCCGGTGATGGTTTCAGGGGTTCCGCCGGATTATTTCAGTGCCACAGGCCAGCTTTGGAATAACCCAGTCTATAACTGGGAAAAATTGCAGAGAACCGGATACAAATGGTGGCTCAACAGAATGAGTGCAATGTTTGAACGTTTTGATATTGTAAGAATCGACCATTTCAGGGGACTTGTGCAGTACTGGGAAATACCAGCCGGAGAACCAACCGCAATAAACGGCAAATGGATGGATGTTCCGGTACACGATTTTCTTAACACCTTAACAGCTCATTTTAAACCATTCCCTGTTATTGCAGAGGATCTGGGCCTTATCACTCCGGATGTTTACGAAATCATGGATCAGTACGGGTTCCCGGGCATGAAAATTCTTCAGTTTGCGTTCTCCGAGGACAATCCGCAAAACCCCTATCTGCCCCACAACTATCCCCGTAACAGCCTTGTATATACCGGGACTCACGATAACAATGCCACCCAGGCCTGGCTCAACAACGAGCTGGATGAAGCAGGGTACGGCCGCATATACCGCTATCTTGGCTTTACCCCGCCAAAAGAAGAGGTACTAAAACATCTGATAAGACTTGCGCAATCCTCAGTAGCCGATATTGCGGTCATTCCGCTTCAGGATTACCTCGGACTTTCTGAGAAAGCACGAATGAATGATCCATCTACAATTGAAGGTAACTGGAGATGGCGGGCTACAGCTGAACAGATTAAGTCTGTGGATGCCGGTGCTTTGAAAGAGCTCTCAGAAACTTACAACAGATAATCTCGCTTACAGAAATTTTCTTGACGTCGCCATATCTCATGTAACGTGAGGTATGGTGTCGGGGCGTCAAGGGACGGGGAAAGAAGCTCCTGTTTTGCTAACCCTGAGCATTCCGATTTTTAAATCTGAACAGTCGAAGGATTTAGATTGTGACCACATAAAATAAAATCGTAAGTGTTAAACGGCTGTGAGGTGTTCCGGGCTTATTTATGATTGTAGAGACTAATCTCCGATTTACCAGGTGATTTAGGAGTTTCAACCACGCCAGAAACCTGTTGCTCAGAAACCCAAATCTCTTATTTATGATTTTTGTAGATACTACATGAAACACTAACCTTTGACAAACCCCTCACAGCCCAATTCCACCTTCAGACGTTTTCACCTGTCTGATCCTTATGTGTGAATGTAAATTACTATCGGATCAAATTACTTTTCATCTCTCATTTCATTACAGCAACCTTTGTAGGCCAAACCCGACTGTTGATGATAAAACAATAATAGATATGTATGGTCATCATGTTTCATACTATCGCAACAATCTTCCCGGCTAATAAACATTGTAATTTTATCATCATCATCATCGTTTTCTGCGTGTATAGTCCAAATAGTTCTGTACCCTTCTGCCTTTTTTATTTTAGAGATTTGAGAGACATATACGTCTTCATGGTAATTGTCAAAAAATACTTTGTCTTCAACTATTTTCAATCTCCACCATGGTCCAGTTCCAAAACAATCGATATTATAATCAACGAAATTTTCCGATTCAGTTGCCACGTGCCTAACATTGCTATCTTCTTCTCCAAAAACAGAAATATTAACAACAAAAATCATAATGAATTTTATGTAGCTAACCATAAATATACACCGCTTTAAATTTTGTTGAAACTTCGTTAGAATTAACTGTTTGAATGCCATTCCCAGCTCGTTCTATTTCTGTTTGCATAAAACCCAACTCCCATTTAATATGGCTTTCTTTTTTTCCTTTATTTTACTCCGTGCGGATACAAATTCTTAATTTCCACTCTTATTCAGATTTTAAAAAAACTGAAAAATCAGCAAAAGTATCTTTCATCTTGAAACCATTTTTCTCAGCCATTTTCTGCGCTCTTTTATTGTTGTGTTTTATTCTGGCCTTGAATCTTTGTACTCCAACATTCTCAAACATATGATTACAAATCAAACATATGGCTTCTGAGCCGATTCCGGAATTCCAATTAAAAGGATCGCCGATTACAATGTCAATCTCACACTCAGCTCTGTTTTTATCAAACGCAAATAATTCTAATTGACCCAGGTATGAATTGTCTTTCCTTCCTGCAACCACAAGACGAATCCTTTCGGGATCTATTTCTAAAGAGCTCTCCAGAAAGCCTAAAGTTTCTTCTTCTGTATGGTAATGCTCAAAGATTTCCGAATCCATCAAATCTTTTGTAACGGCTTTATTATTTACCCATAAGCGAATGTTATTAAAGTCCGTCATATCAAATTGTCTTAACTGTGTTTTATCACCTATTATTGGAAGGTTCATATCTTTATTATCCCCCGTGCTACTCCTGCGACGCTTCGGAAAAACTTGCTAAATGTCTCATTGCAAATTGGTAATTGCATACAGCGTTTTGACATAGGCTGAAGCGCCGCGTTGTTATGTGTAGTTTTATTTTGACAATGTTCTGGCATATTGCAGTTGGTTAAGGAATGCTCCATTTTTGATTATTGCATTTTTGAACAGCCCTTCTTTTTCAAATCCGGCTTTAATAAGCGCTTTTTCGGAACCTATGTTTGTTGCGAACAATTTTGCAAATACACGATTCAGTCCTAAATCAGAGAAAGCATATTCAGTGATTCTTGCAATTGCGGTTGTAATAAAACCATTTCCCCAATATGGTTCAGCTAACCAATATCCAAGTGCTGCGGAATTTTTTAATATATCTGTTTGATGGTTTAAGTGTATGTCTCCAATTGGTTCGTTTTTATATAGAATACAAAAATGAGTTTTTGAATCTTTAACATCTTCAATGTATGATTTGGCATCTTCCAGGGTATAAGGATGCGGGAATTCGTCTCGGGATAAATTCCATATTTTTAAATTGTTTGCATATGTCGAAAATGAATCTGCATACCCCAATTTAAATGAAGATAAAACTAAATCTGTAATTTCTGTTTTTAAAACCACGGTGTTTTTCTCCAAATAGTATTACCTTTTACAGCTGTACTTTTTTAACCAAAGTTACACTTCGATTGCAACAGCTGCAATACGGAGCAAAGCAAAGCTACTGCTAATTTGCACCTACAGAATTTCTGTCTGTCTTTCCTGGTAAGGACCACTTATTTTTACTTTAAATCTCAAAGCTGTTTTTTTAATGCAACGATATTCGTTCCATCATACCTTTGATTTACATCAATACGATAAGGTTGAAATCCATTTTTTATTGTTAATACTAGCATCGGTAAATTGTCAGTGTATACAAGTGTTTGAATAGCTCTGTAGTTGCTATTTTTAGCATCCAACATCGTCTTTTGAAGAAGCTGATTTCCAATTCCTTGCCTTTTAAAACTTGGTTTAATGCCTAATCCACAGATTTCATAGCCATTCAAAACATTTGCATTTAAAACTATTATGCCAACGACTTGATGCATTTTAATTGCAGTAAAATATCTCATCTGGCTATCTTTGGTTAATCCATAAACCCAATCCTCCAACATGCTATCAGTAAAGGTTTGTCCTGTTAAACTGAGATATTTATGGTTTTCCGGGTCATTCCAAATTTCGGTATGTGCTCTTATGTACCTACCCTTGTCTTTATCACTTGACTGGTAATTCAGCTCAACTATTTCCATGCTTTCCTCATTGTTTTTGTATTTCTCTTTGCCCCACCTTACTCCAGGCGAGTCCTGTTCCGTGCAATTATTTTATTTGCCGCATGCTCATGAATGATATTACCCGGATGGGTATCAGTAAACTGATATGAATCGAATTGTTCAATTTGCCAATCCTGGTAAATGTTTTTGAGCTCGCCATCCTTGAAAAGTCCTATACAATGATCCGTCAAATCATTGGGTATAGGCAGAATATCAGTAAAAATAGCTATAATGTTTAAACCATTTTGACTGGTGTGATTTTTAACTTCCAACAAAAAGTTTTCCCAGACGTTTCGATGCACCAGATGGAGAACACCATGCATGATAATGCAATCATATCTTGATTTGAAAACAAACTGATCAATTGAACAAGTATAAGCATTTACTGAAAGAGATTTACTGTCTGCACAACTGGTGAGTTTGCCTATCCCTGCATCTGATATATCAAAAGCTTCGACATCAAAACCATTTTCAGCCAGATAAATTGCATTTCGCCCTTCTCCGCAACCAACATCTAAAATTTTTGAGTTTTTGTCCAACTCCTGAGATAATTGCTTAATTTCTATGCTCGGCTCTCCAAACGTAGAAATATCATCTTCTCTGTAAGTCTTTTCCCAAAATGGTGAATCCATCTAAATTACCTTTATTAAAAGATTTTTGTGCTTTTTCCCCGCGCTCTTGTGTCCTCTGCAATCTTACTCTTTTTCAGCAGCGGCGAATTCCCGCACTCATAAAAAGGCATAAGAGATTCCGAAATTCATGCCGCAAGGTCCAATGAGCACTTCTGAAATGGGAGGGCCACTCAAAAAAAATTAGGCAGAACGATTTGAACCGATGCTCGTGATTTACCCAATGCCTCGCCCAATTCACGGACCCCAATTTCTTTTCCATGTTCTTCTATCATAGTTCTTCTTCTTTGTCGCAGTTCTCTGTCATCCCGATCCCCAGTACTATCGAGAATTTTTTTTGGAGATCAACGATAAGCTCGATTTTCCAGAGCTTCTTCTCTACCTGCTCCAGCTTGCGACGAAGCTGTTTGTTTTCCGAAACCAATGCCTCACGGCTACTTTGCTTCGGCCCTGTTTTCATTTCCTTCAGACTGCTGTTTTTGAGCTCCTGTGCCCATTTGCTCACCGCTGAGTTTCCTTTTTAGCCCTTCTAAAATTACTTAATCTAATACATTGTCTCATTAATATAGTCAGAGAGGGTGGATGTAATGCAATAACAATGGAACCACCCTTTATCGCCCGCGATCCTATTAACTTTAAAACCGATTATTTTTTGAAAAACCCATATCATTCATTTGGAAAATTTTTGAAAAATAGCCAAGTATGGAATCTGTCTACTGGCTTAAAAAAATAAAGCCGTCTAATTACCCATTTTGAAAAGTAATGCTTAGCAAATAAGAGCCATAACCAGAGAGATATGTATACTAAAAACCCAAAACCAAGTACTATAAATAACCCAAAAAGTAAAGTATACGAAGAACTAGTCGGTTTAGCTGTTTCCATATCTATAACGTTTGAAAATGCCATATAGAATATTAATCCACCAATTATTAATGTCAGGACCATTGTGGTGTAATAACTAATCCAAGCAAACATTTCTTGAGTCGCATGTGGTCTCTTACTGTCATTTCCAATCAAGTACTTACAAGCAAAAGAAACAACACCAACTAACCATGATGCTATCATTAAAAGTATTATTGAAAGATCCAAAATTGCCCCTTATAGTTTTGTTAGAGAGTGTTCCTTAATAAACTCCATGTTCAAACCTTATCCACGGGTGACGTTGCGTATAGAATCCAGTTGAACGAATCCGCATTGATCAAAACCTGTGCTATATGGGTTTTATATTCAAGAGCCTGGCGACTAATTACTTGATATAATATAGTATAAAAATATTGATAGGTGGTGACAGGAGAATTTCCTAAAGAGAAAATCATGGAAAACACAGGTTTTTTTACCTAAAAGTCTGTCGAATACTAATTTTGGAATTTGACAGAGCCAGAGCGGATAAGATTGTAGCATCCGGAAAAATATTTCGAAGTTTGAAAAACAGCATGGTGCCTAAGCTACATGTTGACAAAAAGGTTCGTTTCCGTTTCGGTATCTTCTTGGTAAGAGTTAACTTTTTGCTTCTACAATGCGGCGCGGGTGAAGCGATCCTGAAGCTCACACAATTTAACCTCCTGAAATTGTGGTTTGTTGAAATAAAAACGAACTACACATTACAGGAATTTGAAATCAAATGCTTAACTGGGAGAAGTGTAATAAGTAGGATTAAGCTTATCAAGAGAGGAGACCAAAGGGCCACCGCGGAGCGGTTTTGTTCAACGCTAAGGATTATATCCGCAATTCCCCTAAACCCACATCTTGAACTCAGCCCCTCAATTGCGGATGTAATTCCGTTGAACGAAGCCTGGCGGCTGCACACATTACCTTACATATTGTGTAGGAAATTGAATCCTGCCTGTTACTTGTCAACAGAGGCATATGGATAATTCAGTATCGGCAATAGGAGGGTGGAATATCTGTTCAGAAAGTGATTGCCCAAAAAAATCTTCTCACCTTATCAAAACAAACACCTTTTATACAGTTTAAGGAATGAAAACCTTGGGGCTCCTAAAAAGCTGCTCTTTAAAAGACAAAAAATCGGTACTTTTTTATACCTCAAGTACTCCCAAAATGCTCCGTCTTACATCCTGAGATTTAGGGTATTCCCTCCTGAACCAAAATCAGCTGTTTTCTCCGGCCTGTCATTGCGGTAAGTACCATTCTTCCTTTTTGACACTCCTGCAGACAAGCGCCTCGTTGCCGGTAATACACTCAATGATATCATACCAGTGAACGAAAGACACCTTTGTATCCGCTTCTGATTTCTCTTCTGATTCAAGAAGCAGCTTTTTGCAAACAGCCAAATGCGTCTTCTGCAGACCATTGCTCAGAAACCCAAAATGCCAGATCCGCATAAACCCTGCCGGAACCACAGGAAGCATGAGCCATCTGATAAACTCCTCACAACACTTGATAATGCAATTGCAACAGCATCGCTCGACAGGTTTCTTCATCAGCCGATGTGGTCATAATGAAAGGAGAAAGCTACAGAATCAAAAACCGGACAAAACTGGGTTTTGTACCCTCAAACCTGATATCTTCTGAAAAGAAAAATCGGAAATGTTAAACCGGGGGTGACAACTGCGAATGGAAGATATAGGGGGGACATCCGGAAGGTATATCTCGTAAAAAGCACGCAAACCGTAGTAAATTGAGTTAAAGGAGCGTGGAGCAAAAAAGCTCTGATATCATTCTCCGTCAAAGATGTAAAAGTGGTTTATTGAAACTGGTATTGATCATGCCTCTGGGCAGGAGGGATGCAATGGTAACATAGGAGATGAATGTGCGGTAAAGGAGTGTGTCATTGCCGATGTCAAATGAGCATTTGTGGATGCCTGTAGGTTTGCTATGCAAAAAAAGGAGTTTTTAATTTCTGTGGGGGAGTAATTTCAAATAGGAATCGTTAAACAGTATGTATCTTTAAGGGATTAATGTCTATCTCACAACAGCCTGTCCCGGAATCTGAAGTTAAGCCCTGAATACTTTTTCCTATAAATAATATAGCAGCAGTTGCTTTGATGAGCGCTTCGTTCAACAGTTTTTTTCTGCATCCTGAATGCAGAAAAAACGCTTGATGTTGTGTGTCTGTTTCGGGCACATTTTTATTTCAAAGCCAATATAACTCCAAATTTCATGTAACTATAAATACACTCAACAGATTTAAAGCCAATCTTTAACAATAGATCTTTTGTGTCGTCTATTGAATTTTCTTTATCTAATTCTCTCCTTTTCAACCAAGAATCAAGTTCTGCTCCTGTAATTTTGCTATTATCAATAAATTCATACCAGGACTCGTCATAGTATTGATTCATTATTTCAGATGAGGCGTTAAATTGATCGAGATTAATTAAGCAACCATTTGCATTTAATTTATCAAATATACCAGAGTACAAATTAACTTTATTTGTATCGTCTATATGATGTATTGATAATGCTGATGCGATTAAATCAAATTTACTTGAAGGCAACTCTTTTGAATAATCTGAAATCGAAAAGTTAAAATTCGTTAAGCCTTGAAATCGCTGTCGAGCAACCTCTAACATCTGTTACGATATGTCTACTAAAGTATAATTTGCATTAGGATATTTTTCATATAAACATTTTGTTAACAAACCAGTGCCAGCACCCAAATCAAGAATATACTTAAAATCATTATTTATTTTAGAAAGAAAAGCGATGCTTGTGCAGTAATAGTCATCAAAACATGGAATAAACAACCTACGTTGTTCATCATACTTTTTCGCAACTTCGTCAAATCTTTCTGATATTTCTTTATTTTCCACTCTTATCTCTCCACATTTCATCTTGTGCCCGAAAATAGCGCACAACATTTAGGATTCTATCCGTAGCTTCACACAAAATACCAAACTTCACGTTCAAACCTTACCCGCGGGTTACGTTGCGGATAGAATCCAGATGAACGAATCCGCATTGATCAAAACCTGTGCTATATGGGTTTTGTATTGAGAGCCTGACAATCTGATTACTTGATGTAATATAGTAAAAAATAATGATAGGTGGTAACAGGGAGAATTTTTTTTGACTTTCTTGAGAGCCGGAGACCATGGTGTTGAAAAATGTTTTGAGGGCACCAATGTGTAAATTTATCGATGCCAGAGCAAGCTTTTCCGCTGTTAGTTCGTGGTGCAAAAACCCGATGATATCGTCGCGGGACAGATCCAGTATTGGTTCACCACTGAAACAGCAAGCTTTTCGAATGCATTTGTATAGTTGCAAATTGTTTTGGGGGCAAGATTCCTTAATTTTATCTCGCAGGTGAAGCGTTCCTGAAGCTCACACAAATTGACCTCCTGAAATTGTGGCTTGTTGAAATAAAAACAAACTACATATTACAGGAATTTGAAATCAAATGCTTAACTGGGATAAAAGTAATAAGTAGGATTAAGCTTATCAAAAGACGGGATCAAAGGGTCACCGCGGAGCGGTTTTGTTCAACATGTTGCGGCACACCAGAAGTAATGCGGCTATACATTTTTATCTAACATATATCAACTTCGCATTAATTTGGGTTGCCACTGTTGTGTGCTGTGCCTGTTTGCCCCTCTTCTTCACGAGCGCGATCTTATTCTTCTTCTCCCCAGTAGTATTGCTCTGGTGCTTTACCTGTCTTAGAAATTACTTTATTTCTATTTAATTCCGAAGATTCAGATTCCCTTATATCAACTACCTTGACTTTGTGAAGTATTTGATCTCCATAATCAAATAAATATGTGAATTCTCGTCCAAGATAAAGATTTAAATCTCTAATTTGTGTATCACTTGCAGATTTTGTAGGTTCACTAAATGTTGAAATTATATGTTCTCCAAGAGGGTTGGCAGTGTACTCATTTTCTCTATCGTACTCATCTTTTCCCAGATAAAATGAAAACATATGATTATTATCCCAATCGAACGCCCCTTGAATACTTAAATGTAATTGGTATAAAGAATTTTTGCCATTTAATTCTATGATGCACGAAATTTCTTCAGTTATTTCTCTATATGGTATCCTAAGTAGTTCAACTTTAAATACGTAAATTTTCAAAGTTTCAGACAATATGGTTTTGATGTCCTCTGGTTTTTCTGCTAAACGAATCGCTCTTAGCAATTCAAATTTCTTTTTGTCATCCATGAAACAACATTTTTTATATTTTTTGCCGCTTCCACAGGGGCAAGATTCATTTCTACTCGGCTCTTTCATTATCATTATATCCAATTGTTAAAATTAAACTAACACCCCATTTGGTGCAACAATTCATAATCTCAATTTTGAAGCAGAGTAATAGGATCAGCATTTTTCTCGTAAAACTCATCCGCTGGAATACCATCAAAAACATATTCTTATAAATTTCTGCTTTCCTCGTACAAAATACAATATATTCGCCTTTATTGTCTTTGCATATTTTCTGTTTTTCTTTTTCTTCATCGTTATTCCTTGTTTTTTTCCCTCGCGCCCGTCTTCTGTCTTAGGGGCAAACAGGCATGGCCACCAACGTTTCTCGCCACTCGCACGCTGTACCAGCAGTAATGCTGAGTCTTTGAAGCTTTATGGATGATTG
Source organism: Chitinispirillum alkaliphilum (assembly GCA_001045525.1). Taxonomy (NCBI): domain Bacteria; kingdom Pseudomonadati; phylum Fibrobacterota; class Chitinispirillia; order Chitinispirillales; family Chitinispirillaceae; genus Chitinispirillum; species Chitinispirillum alkaliphilum. The sequence continues at coordinate 64,025 of LDWW01000022.1, forward strand.
CGTGCTGGCGCTATTGGCTTCTGTGCTTGGGGCACTCTTACTTCTTCGCGCGCTTCCCGATGTCTTTGTTCTAACCTCTGCAATTGCTGTTTCCAAACTTTTCAGAAAATATTCAACATCTTTCAATTCTATTGTCAATGCGGGGTCGATTCGAAATACTTCATATCCCGGTCGCTTCACAAGGATAATATGCTTCTCAAGTAATTTACTATTAATCATTTGAGCAAACGAACATTCTTCATTTTCCTCAAACTCAATTGCAATCATCAGCCCTCTGTGACGAACTTCTTTTATTATTCCGTATTTGCTTCTAATCTCTTCCAGTTTTCTACTAATCATTGACCCGATTTCATTTGCTCTGTCAAGCAAGTCTTCAGTTTCTAAGATTTCAATGACCTGTTTCGCAATTGCAGCTCCTAATGGATCATTCTGATGAGATTGTGCGTAATGGAATCTATCTGGGTTTATCCTATTCACGATTTCTTCGGATATTGCCACGCAACTCACAGGATATCCATTTCCCAAGCCCTTGCCAATGGCTACTATATCCGGGATGAATCCGTAATGCTGATATCCAAACCATTTACCGGTACGCCCAGTGCCGGTTGTGACTTCGTTTGCTATTACGATTCCTCCATTGCGTCTAATATTCGACACAATCTGTTGAATCAAATTCGCAGGTGGAAATCTAACGAGCCCCAAAGAGCTCCCAGGCTCAAATACAAATGCAGCGATTTGGCTAAAATCAATCTTCTCTATCACGCTATCATTTGCCCAGTCGAAATGAACCCAGTCATCCTCGGAACGCTCTCCAGAAATCCCGTAAGCGGATAAGTAGCAGTTCTTCATGGTCAATAAACGTCGCTTATCAGAAATGCTCCTGCTCAGTTTTACTGCATACTCAACAGATTCACTTCCTGAGCATAGAAAAACGCACTTGCCTGAACCTATTCCAGTGATATCAATAATTTTATCAGCTGCTATATCAATTATCGGATTGAGGTAACAATAGCCCGAGTGCATCATCTTGCTGGATTGTTCTGAAATGGTCTCGGTAATTCGCGGGTGGGAATGTCCTATTGAAGTGCACCAGACACCTGACTCAAGATCCAAATACTTCTTTCCTTCAGAATCGATAAGAGTGCAGTTTTCTGCTCTGATGAAATTCGAATACTTTAGTTCGTGTCCAGTGCTATTGTAGATATTCCTCATTCAATTCCCTTTGTGTTTACCTTTATCTTCGCGCGTGTCTTCAGTCTTATACCCCAAGCATTACAGCCAACATTTAGGATTCTATCCGTAGCGTCACACAAAAACCAAACTCCACGTTCAAACCTTACCCGCAGGTGACGTTGCGGATAGAATCCAGTTGAACGAAGCCGCATTGATCAAAACCTTATTTGAGAGCCTGGCGATCTGGTTACTTGATATAATATAGTAAAAAATAATGATAGGTGGTAACAGGAGAATTTTCTAAAGAGAAAATTGAGGAAGACACAGGCCTTTTTGACCTAAAGGTTTGTCGAATACCACTTTCTGGACATGACAGTTCCAGGGCGGATAGGACTATAGCATCCGCAAAGATAATTCGAAATTTGAAAAGCAGCATCGTGTTTAAGCTTTATACTGTTTTTACTTGCAATACAGTGCTGGACCGTTTTACTTTTTACTGCGGGAAGAGGAGCCTTGACCCCGCATTCAAGAATATTATTCCTTTGGGGCTGGCATACTCTTCCTGCTTCTTCTGCTCTTTTGCGGCTTTGTTTTCTGGATACAGGGGCAGAAGAATTATAAGGCTGCATGCGTCTCTTCGTATCGGTTTCACCCCCGTTTAATCACCGGGTTACAATTGATAGCCGAGAGGCGGAAGTAAGAGAAAACCGGAAGCAAGATTCCAAAATCACTTTTTGACATTTCTTATAGACTCTCACCCCAAAACATCCCCCAAAAACTCATCAACCCTCTCCCCATACTCATCCAGATCATCACCATCCTCCGAAAGAGTCTCGTTAACTTTGTTAATTTTCAGATGTACCGTTCTGCGTGCATCCAGTCGTCTGAACAGTTCTTTCAGATTCAAGTAACAGGAATCACCTCCCCGGGGTCCCTTCGATACGGTAACTATCCCCACGGTTTTATCTTCATATTCATCTATATAGTGGTCCAGTGCATTTTTCAGTACACCGGGCATAGAACCGTTGTACTCCGGGGAAACAATAATCAAAGTATCAGACTCAACAATAAGTTTACCCAATTTGACGATATCGGGGTGTGGATCTTTGAGAAATTTGAGACGTTCTTTAAGCATGGGAATATCAAGGTCTGCCAGATCTGCAGTTGCTACTTCAACCGACTCATTCTTAAGCAGGTGTTTATGAATCAGTTTTGTTGCTCTTGGGGACTTTCTGCCCTCTCTTACTGTACCTGTTATAAGTAAAACTTTTCTCATTATTACCCCTCACATAACCCGGGTGGAATATCTGAATATTTTTGATAAAACTAAATTAGAGCTGATTCAAAAACAAACCCCTTTCAGTAGCCCATTAATTCCCTTGGTTTACCAGATTTGGAATAAAAACGTCTCTTTTCAAACCGATTATATTTTGGACAAGACAGAACAAATTGCTGCTTTCACCTACTTTTGTTAATTTTCACTTCTTCTTTTGCAAATATCAGATATCGGTTGGTTTAAAAGGAGCCTTCATTTTGAGTATCAGAGACGGTGCAGATTTTACCAAAAAAGAGTTATTCTTCACTAACAGTATAGCAAGGGACCCGCAAAAGCGCGGGTCCTTTTTTTGTCAGTTCAGTAACTGTAAACACCACGATTCAAAGCATCTCTCATGGCTGAAATGATTTTATTGCTGCGGATTGTTGCTGAGGTATAACCATCGACTTCCGTGGTTACAAGATATTGCGGTTCATAGAGGTCTGCCAGATTCTCTTCAATACTTTTTCCTTCCAGATACCGGAGTGCTTCAACATACATTTCCACCACTGAAGCATAAGGCTGCTCTTCTGTGCCCAGGTAATAATCATCATCTCTTCTGAGATGACGGAATTCAGCATTGGTGACAATATCATCTTCCAATGTGAATTCCACGTTTACCTGAATTACATCTCTGTCGATAAAAACGCCTCTGTAAGTACCGTTTTCATAGGTACTTTCCAGGTAGCTGAAATCCTGCATCTCTGTATTTTGACAAGATACAATAAGTCCGGCTGTTATAGCTATTGAGCAAAAAGTTTTGAGTAAAGTTATGGTATTCATAGTTCCTCCCCCACTATTTATGAAAATCTCTTTGGCACCAGTTTTACTCCAGATAACCTGCTGGATGACTTAAAAGTACCCGGTGATTATCACCGATATTTAATCTCTCTTTGAGAACTTCGGCATCAAGCATCCCTATAGCCACTGTTCCCATCTCATTTCCAGCACAGAAAATAGAAATATTCTGAGAAATAATCCCCGCATGCATTGCAGCATATCTCTCTTTTGCTGCATCATCATCTCCCCTGTAATTGGAAAGATCAGAAACCAGCAACAAGGTTACGGGAGCAGTTGCCACAAAATCCTGAATCCCAGCTTCTGCGCGGTAATCTCCATCCGAGACAGGTTCGAGAGTATTTACGAACGCATCATAGAGATAAACTCCCTCTTCCAGGAAAACATAGATATCGATATCCTGAACGTTCATGGCTGTGGGAGCAGTGCGTTTCCCTTCATCGGGCCGGTTCACTCCAAAGGCCGCCCACAGAAGATCGGAAAGGTCCTGAGTACCAAGCTTCTGTTCACTCCAGGAACGCACAGACCTTCTCTGGGCTAAAGCCTGCATCAGAGGTAATCCTCTGTCCATATCGGGCTGATTGAGCTCAATGGTGTTCTCTGCCTGAGCCTGAACAGATGCTACCAAGAGTATCAACGTGAAAATGGTGACCTTCATTATACCTCCCTTATGAAAAATGGCTGGTGTGATTTTTTTTGAAAAGACGATGTAGTAAAAATATACTACTCATGATATGTGTCCAAATCTCGGTCTAATTTACTCCCTTCGTGCTGTATGTCTTTTTAAAATTGTGACCGGTGCCGTCCAAGTTATCCGCCCAGAATATCCTTAATCTTACCCTTACTTTTACTCCT